>JAICVS010000133.1 GCA_025935195.1 Ktedonobacterales bacterium | reverse complement strand
CTGCTCGTGGTCTGGGCGATCGCGCTCATCCTCGGCTTTGGGCTGCTGCAATGGGCGCTCGAATCGCCGCTGATCGCGCCGGAGCAGCGGCCCGGCTTCGGCACTTACCTCTATTTGAGCGGCACGACGTTCTTCACGGTCGGCTTCGGTGATGTGGTGCCGCAGGCCGCGGCGGGGCGGCTGGTGGCCGTCGCGGAAGGCGGGACCGGCTTCGGCTTCCTCGCGCTGGTCATCGGCTATCTGCCGGTGCTGTACCAGGCATTCTCGCGCCGCGAGGTCAGCGTCTCGCTGCTCGATGCGCGGGCCGGCTCGCCGCCCAGCGCTGGCGAGCTGCTGCGCCGGCATGGCGACGGCGTCCCGCGCGACGCGCTGCCGCAATTCCTCTACGACTGGGAACGCTGGTGCGCGGAGCTGCTGGAAAGCCACCTCTCCTACCCCTCACTCTCGTTCTTCCGCTCGCAGCACGACAACCAATCGTGGCTGGACGCGCTCACCGTCGTATTGGACGCCTGCGCGCTCGTACTCGCCGGTGTGGACGACATGCCCACGCACCAGGCGCGGCTCACCTTTGCCATGGCCCGTCACGCGGCGGTGGACCTGAGCCAGATCCTCGGCGCCAAGCCCCTGTTCACGGCAAAGGAGAACCGCCTGCCGCCATGCGATCTCGCACGGCTGCGGGCGTTGCTGGCGAAGGTGGGGATGCAGGCACGTGACGGCCCCGAAGCGGACAAGAAGCTCGCGCACCTGCGCGCCATGTACGAGCCATACGTCGCCGCGCTCGCCGAGCTGCTGGTGATGCCGCTGCCGCCCTGGCTGCCGCCGACCGGCGCGCGGGACGACTGGCAGACCAGCCCGGAGGAGTGAGGCGTGTGACGCGGCTTGACGGGCGCGGGCCGGCATGCTAGAGTTGCCCAAGCTACAAAGCCGCCCGTCTTGTTCATCCTCACAGCACTCTTCATCGTTCCTCGATATGGGCGGCCGGTAGAAGCGAGAGGACTGATGCGCGAGATCGCGTGCGAGCAATGCGGCCGCCGAGTGACCATTGGCGGCGATACGGTGATGTGCCCGAGCTGCGGCTTCACCGTACGTCCGGAGGCGCAGTCACCGGCAGCGGCGCCCGTGGGTATGGATATGGGCATCAGTGGGGTAGAAACGCGGGTTGCCGCCGCGCCCGTCACACCTGCCGCGCTCGCCGCCACAGCCGCCCCGGCGGCGGGGGGGCGGATGGTCTGCGCCCAGTGCGGTCGCGGCGTGATGACGGACGCCGGGGCGGCGGCGGTCTGCCCAAGCTGCGGATTCGCGCTCAACGCTCCGGCAGCTCCGGCGGCCGCGGATATCAGCGCGATGGAGACGCGCGTCGCGCCTATGCCCGCGCTCGCGCCGATTGCCGTTCCGGTTGAGACGCCGGCGGTGGCGGCGATGGAGAGGGTGAGCGCCGTAGATGAGGCCGCTACGCGGGTAGCGGAGGCGGCGCCCGCAGCAATCGCGGCGCAGGCCGATACGGCGGCGACCCAGCCGGCGGCGGGAGGAGCGACCGCGTTGCCTGAGACCCCGGAGACGCGCCCGGCCGGTATGCCCTACGGGCAGCCTCCGGCGCCCGCGCCGTACCCTGGACAACCCGGCTTCGGCCAGCAGCCACCAGTTGGGCAGTCTCCATACGGCCAACCCCAGCCGGGCATGCCGCCCACGGCCACGTACCCGTATTCTGGCTACCCCGGCTACCCCGCGATGTCTCCGGTCCCACCCCCGCCGCCACAGCGCAAGAAGACTCCCGTCGTGCTGATCGCCGTGCTGGTGGCGCTGGCGGTGGTCGTCGTGGCGGGTGTGCTCTTCGCCACGCTCGCGCTCGCGCGCACGGGCGGGCTGGGCAGCGCGTCCGCCACCGCGGTTCCCACGGCGACGGCCATCCCCACCGCCACCCCCTCGCCGACGGCGAGCATCGCCAACATCCCATCCGGCTTCACGGTGTATCGGGAGCCGGCTGGACTCTACCAGATCGCCTATTCAGCCGACTGGACCAAGACGGAAAGCAGTCAGCAAGGGGTGAGCACCGCTATCTTCACCGATTCGAGCCAGCGGTCAACTGGATTGGAGATTACGCCGGTCGCCGTGCAGGTGCCGCAGTCTGGGCTGGCGAACCTCGACGATAGCTTCATCACGGGCTTCGCCAATGGCCCCGCCAACGGGACCATCACCAACAAGCAGGGGCCATCCAACGTGACGCTGGCGGGTGAGACGTTCGTGCGGGAGTCCGCTGACGTGCGGGTTTCCGGCGCCACGGTTCACCTGGTGGTGCTCGCCGGCGTGCATGGCGCCACGACATACAACATCGCCTACTTCGCGGCGGCTGGCGACTTCAGCGGCGCGGATGCGCACTTCTTCCAGCCGATGCTGCAGAGCCTCACCTTCCTGAAATAGGCATAAGCTACGGCAGCCCGACCCGACATCACGGCCCTCTCCACTCCAAGCGGTGAAGAGGGCCGCGTGTGCCTCTCCCGCACGCGCGCTCACTCGCCTAGCGCGACCGCGCCCTCCGCCGCCAGCGCGGCGATCTCCGCGTCGTCGTAGCCCGCCGCGCGCAGCGCCTCCGCTGTGTGTTCGCCCAGCCCTGGCAGGCCGGGCCGCGTCGCGAACGGCACATCGCTGATGACCGGCGCCGTGCGCAGCGCCATGCCCTGCCCCTCCGCGCCGTAGTCCGCCGGAGCGGCCACACCACGCGCGCGCACCTGTGGGTCGGCGAATGCCTCATCCAGCGTGTTCACTGGGCCGAAGCAGATCTCCGCGTCGCCCAGCGCCGCCATCCACTCTTCGCGCGTGCGCGTGCGGAAGATCGCCGCCACCTCTTCGCGCGTGCGGCGCCGATCCTCGGCGTCCGCTGGGATGTGGTGCGCGATCAGCTCAGGACGACCGACACGCCGGCAGAACTCCGCCCAGAACTTCGGCTCCAGCGCCGCCAGCGTGACATAGCGCCCATCGGCCGTCTCGTAGACGTTGTAGGCGGGCAGCGCGCCCGCCAGCCAGGCCTCGCCCGGCCCCGGCTCCGGCTGGCCGTTCAGCACGAGCGTCGCCAGCAGCGGCAGCAGCGCCAGCGTGCCGTCGAGCATCGAGACATCCACGACGCGTCCCTCGCCTGTCCGCGCGCGCCCCACCAGCGCGGTGAGGATGCCGATCACGGCCATCAGCGAACCGCCGGCGATGTCCGCGAGCTGCGCGCCCGGTAGCGTCGGCGGTTGGCCGGGGCTGGTGAGGTGCGCCAGCAGGCCGGCGTAGCCGATGTAATTCAGGTCGTGGCCGACGCGCTGGCTGTACGGCCCATTCTGCCCGTAGCCGGAGATCGCGCAGACGATCAGGCGGGGATTGCGCTCACGCAGTGAGGAATGGCCCAGGCCCAGCCGCTCCATCACGCCGGGCCGGAAGCTCTCCAGCACCACATCGGCCCCATCCATCAGGCGCAGGAACGCCTCGCGCCCACCAGGGTGCTTGAGGTTGAGCGCGGCGCTGCGCTTGTTGCGGTTCACGGCCAGGAAGCCCTGGCCGACGGTGCGGCCGAGTGGCGGCATGGTGCGCGCGTAGTCGCCCTGGCCCGGCTCCTCGATTTTGAGCACGTCCGCGCCCAGATCGGCGAGCATCTGTGAGGCGTAGCCGCCAGGCAGCAGGCGTGTCAGATCGAGCACGCGCACGCCGGCCAGCGGCAGCGGGGGAGTGGCTTGCATACGGGCGACCTTCCGGCGATATCAAGACAAGAGAAACCGGCGGCCGTGGAGAAGAGAGGTGCGAAATGAGAGCGTGAAGCGTGACCACGAGCGCCGGCGCGTTCCCGTTATACGCCTCTGGCCGGTGCGCCGTCAAGCGGGACCACACAAGAGAGGCGATGAGAACCGCCCACCTCTGGCGGGAGGCGGGCGGCCCAGGAGGAACGAGGGGCGTACTATGTTTAGCCCTGGACGGTCAGCGTGCCCATCATGAAGCCCTTCATGGCCATCGGGCCGCCGTAGCCGCTCGGACCATCGCCGCAGGGGACCAGGCACTGGAAGGTGTATTTGCCAGCGCCGCCCGTCACGAAGGAGAACGTGACCGCGATCTCCTTCTGGCCCGCGGCCGGTGTGCCGGGGATCGGCACGTTGATGCCCAACTGTGGAACGGTGAAGGTGTGCGACATCTTGTCCAGCGCGAGGGCGGTGTAGGCGTGGCCGCTCAGGTAAGCCGAGTTGTTGGCCTTGCCGGCGCTGTCGGTCGTGCCTTTCACAGCGCCGTAGGGCGAGCCGGCCGGCAGCGCATCCTCACCGGGATCCTTGTTGATGATCGTCATGGTGACAAGTGTGTGCGCCGGCAGCACGATGTTCGTGTTGTCGAAGAGCGGACCGTCGTGGCCGTCGGGCGCCTGATCCAGGATTGTCAGCGTCATGCTGGTCTTCTGCAGCGGTCCCTGTGCGGCGCTGGCGGCGCGGCCGCAGGCCGAGAGGATGAGGCCGAGGGTAAACGTGGTGGCGAGGAGAACGATGATGGCGGTCAGACGCCGGGTACGTGTCGTCGTCATGGCAATCACTCCTTGTGTCGGCGGCGGTACGGGCGTCCACTGCTCCAAGCGGGTTTCCGTTTGCTCGCCAGTTCCGACTGCTCAGAGGATACCGGAGACTTCTCACGCCACTCTCTCGGCGCGGGCGCATTGCCTCTCAGCGGCGTCACGGTGCGCCGTTACGCGTAGGCCGAAGCGTTCACACAAGCGCGTCTCGATGAGACGCTATCGAGATACGGCAAGCGTCTGGACAGGCACACGCGGCGATGATGTGATGTGATGTGACGACATGCCATCACGGATGCGCGGCGCCGGGCTGGCGATGGATGGTCGGGGCGCTGAGGCGGGCGCGTGCGAAGCCCCAGTCCAGCAGGGTCGCGGCGTCGCTGAAGCGGGCGTCGTCGCTCGGCTCATCCAGCAGCACGCCGAGCAGGTGGGTGTTGGCACGCTGCGCGGTGAAGACGAGGCACTCGCCCGCGTTGCCGGTGAAGCCGGTCTTGACGCCAGTGGCGCCGGCATAGGGCCGCGCGCCGAGCAGCTCGTTCGTGCTGGACCAGAAATAGCCGTGATGCCGCGTGGTGGGAGCGAGCGTGTAGGTGTTGGTGGCGACGATGCGCGCGAACGTGGGCAGGCGCAGGGCGAAGCGGGTCAGGCGGGCGAGATCGCGGGCGGTGGTGAAATGATCGGCGGTGTCCAGCCCGTGAACGTCGGCGTAGTGGGTATCGGAGAGGCCGAGCACCACCGCCTCGACGTTCATGAGCGCGACGAAATGCTGCTGCGAGCCGGCCACGCCGTCGGCGATCGCCACGGCGGCGTCGTCGCCCGACGGCAGCAGCAGGGCATAGAGCAGCTCGCGCAGGGTGAGGGTCTCGCCGTCGCGCAGGCCGGCGAGGCTGGCGAAGGTGGGGTCGAAACTGGCGGCGTCGGGGCCGACGGTGATCGGCTGGTCGAGCTGGCTGAAGGTCAGCGCCACGTAGGCGGTCATGATCTTGGTGGTGCTCGCCATCGGCACGGGCGTATCGGCCCCGGCGGCGAGGTAGACGGCGCCGCTGTCGCTGTTCATCAGCAGGGCGTAGGGGGCGCTGATCGCGGGGGGCAGCCCGATGCCGGGGACGTCCGTTTCGGTTTCTGGGTCCGGCGTGGGCGACACGGTGGGAACGGATGTCGCGGTGGGAGAGGCTGGCGCCGGCGTATGGGTGGCGGCGGGCCTGGTCGCCGTGGTGGTGGCGCGCGCCACTGGCGGCGGATCGCTGGGGGAGCAGGCCGCCAGCAGTGGCAGCAGCGTCGCCAGGCCCGCCAGCGCGAGCAAGCTCAGGAGCCGGAGACGGGCATGGACCGGGAATGCCGCCGCCCGCGCCACATCGCGCCCTTGCGCCACGAATCCATCCCCTTGGAATAGCGAAGTTCTTGTTCCCAGGCGCGCGCGCGGTGCGCCCGTCCCTACGACGTAGGGGGAGCCGGCCGCGCCGGCCTGGCGCATGCCGTGAGTCCAGCATGCGCCAGGCCGATTGCGAACCCGTCTCACTGTAGAGACGGGTGAGGCCATGCCGGCATAACGCCGATGGCATTGTATCCGAGGGATCGCGGCACTGATGCGGTTTGACGAATTACGTCGGACAGAGCGCCGCGCCGCAGACCAGCCGGCGGTTGAAACCGCATCTGGGGGCTGTGCCGCGACGTCCGCCGTCGCGGATTGCAGAAGCGGCGAGGGGTCCGCATCTCTTTGTCAAAGAGCATACGTGCCGGCGTACGACCGAGGGGCTGAAGCCCCGCGCGGACGCCAAATCGCGGATGCGCCGCGGCGTCACATACGCACGGCGGAGACGCAGACCGCCGGCACCGTCATGACCAGCTCGCCGCCGGCGGCTTCCGTCCGCACGCGCAGGCGCCGCTCGATCTCGTTGAAGACGAGGCGGCGCACGGTGAGGTCGGGGATGAGCGCGCGCCAGCCGCCCATGTACATCGTCTGCACGACTGGAGCCTTCAGGAAGGCCTGTGGCGTGGGGAAGCGCATGGTGAAGCTGTCGGAGACGACGCGCTCGATGGCGAAGCCGGCGCGCTCGACCAGCGTGCGCACCTGCTCGACGGTTGGGCGCGCGGCGATGAGCCGGGTTAGGCCATGCAGATAGTCGTCGAGCTTGAGGTCGCGCAGGGTGAGATAGTAGGTGTCGAGGAACTCGCGGAAGGCGGATTGCGTGGGCAGGGTGACGAGCAGGTTGCTGCCGGGCCGCAGCAGCCGCCACATCGCCCCCAGCGCGCCCGGCCGGTCGGCGAAGCTGGCGAGGCCGAGGTTGCAGGTGAGCGTGTCGAAGGCGCGCTCCGGCAGGCCGCTCTCCATCACGTCCGCGACGAGGAAGGTGACGTTGCGCAGCCACTCGTCGGCGGCTTTGCGCCGGGCGATCTGGATGGCCTCTTCCCACACGTCAATGCCGGCGAGGTCGCAGTCCTGGCCGAGGAAGCGGGCCAGCTCCAGGGTGGGGTAGCCGCTGCCGCAGGCGATGTCGAGCACCTGGTGGCCGGTGGCGCGCGGCAGGGTGAGGAAGACACTGAGCAGCAGGCGGCCGAACAAGGCGGACCACTGCGGCACGATCAGGGCGTCGTGCAGCTCGGCGAAGCCCGGCTCGTGGATGTCGTAGCTGACGGTCAGGTAGTCTTCGGTGTCGGCGCGGGCGCTGAGGGCGAGGGCGGCGGGACTGAGCGCGCCGGATGCTGGCGCGCGCGGGCGCGCGACGGGCGAGGGCAGATCAATGGCTGGCTCGCGGCCGAGGTCGAGATCGCGCAGGGCGCGGACGTGGCCGGTGTAGCCACGGCGGGCGCGGTCGGGGTTCCAGTCGTCCCAGTCGTCGTTGGAGCCGCCAGGAGCGCCGAAGGGGGGGAGGCGATGCCGCTCCATGCTGCTCATCCCCCTTTACCAAGCGTGCGTCCTGTTGCATTTCGTGTGACGACGGGTTCCTCACCCCCTGGCCCCCTCTTCCTGCGAGGAGAGGGGGTGTCAGAGAGTCCTCACCCTCTGTTTCAGGCGCCGGAGTCGTACGCGCCCTGGCGCCAGGCGACGGGGGCGGCGCCCGCCCGCGCGCTGGGAGAGGGCGCGGCGGACGGTGTCTTGACCGGCGTTTTGACCGGTGTCGCGGTCGCGGGTGGCTTGGGCTTGGTCGGCGTGGGCACCGGCGTGGGCGTCTCGACGAGGAAGGTGATCGTGGCACCGAGGTATTTGTCGCCGGGCGCGTCGGGGTTGTCACCCTTCGCCGGTAGGTCGAGATACAGCTTGGCGATGTAGACGCCCGGCTGCGGGATGGTCAGGGCGAAGTAGACCTGCTTATCGCTGTCAATGGCGCGGCTGGTGCGCGAGACGTCGCCGAGATCGAGGTAGGTCGGCGGGGCGGTGACGTTCTGGCCGCGCAGATACCAGCGGATCGAGACGGTGTGCTTCTCGCCCTTGGTGATGTTGCGCACGGTGGCGACGACGTAGGCCGACGAATTGACGAGGAAGTGCGAGGTGGGGGTGATGGCGTTGCCGCTGGTATCCACGCCGGTGGCGGTGGTGACGCCCTGGAAGTGCGGCCCCTGGGCGCCGAGCGTCGCTACCGGCGTCACCGGCACGCCCGTCGCTGAGATGGGCGGCGCCTGCCCGATGATCGTATTGCCAGGCTTTGGCGGGAACGGCAGCTTGGGGCCGAGCAAGGCGGCCAGGGCGCAGCTCGCCACGCAGACGAGGATGACGCTGGAGACGCCGCTGAGCACGCGCCAGGTGCCAAGCTTGCGCTTGCGTTTGCCGGCGGCGGGGATGTAGACGGGGCGGCGGATGCCGAGCGCGCGCTCCTGCTCGTCGGTGGCGGGGATGCCGAGCATGGCGGGCAGGCTGGCGTTGGCGGAGAGGTCCACCGGCAGCATCGGCTCGTCGCGGGCGGGCACGAGCGCGCGTGAGAGGTCCACTTCCTGATAGCCGGGGTCGGGATAGCGGCGGTTGCGCGGGTTGGAGCGGCTGGCGGGCGGCTCGGGATCGTAGCCGCGGTCATCGCGGTCGTCATCCCAGCCGGCGGCGGCTTCGTCGTCCCAGCCGGGCGACGCGCCGCCCCAGTCGGCACCGGAGCCGCCACGGCGCACGCCCGTGCCGCCGCGTCCCCTGTTGGATGCGCCGGATGCGCCGGACTGGCCGCCGCCGCCCCTACTCCCGCCGCCGCCCCAGTCGGCGCCGGAGCCGGAACGACGGCCGCCGCCTCCGACGGCTGGACCCTGGCCGGAACGGGTGGAGTCTTTCCACTGGCGCAGGGAGGAGAAGGTGCCGGGAGGGGGGGCGCCGCAGTTGGGACATGGACCTGTACGCGGGCGGCGTGCGCCGCACTGATGACACTCCATGCACTCTCCTCCTCGGGGAACCGGCGCTCGACGGCGGCCGCGGCATGCGTGCCCGCACGAACATGTCCAGAGCGCAGAATACCGCTCCGCCAAGGGAGGGTCAAGGTTGCCCGCCATGCGTAGGAGCAATGGGGGGCGAACGGGGAATGAGAACGACCGCAGAGGACACAAACGGCCACAGAGGAGGGAGAGATTTTGAACCGCAGAGGACGCAGAGGACACAGAGGCAGAAGGGGAGAGAAGGATGGGAAGGAGCGGGATGGGATCGGTTTTCCGGCGTGCATGGCGGGGGTGATCCCGATGGGGCAGGGATGGGATGGGGTGGCAATGTTGACCGCCACGGTCAACATTGCCGTTTTTGCCGCTTTTTGGCCGCGTGTCGAGGGATGGATGGGGCCGAGGGCGGAATTCAAGCGGTGTGGCGGGGATTGGGAGATTGGCATGTGGTGTTATGGGTGGCAAAAGTGGCAAGAAACGGCAAGGGGATGTTGCCGTTTTGGCAATGGATGTTGCCGCGGATGTTGCCGCATGGGGGCGAGGGCAAGAACGAGTATGGAGGAAGGGGCGCATGGGGATGGCCTCCTGAATGAAGAGCAGATCGCTGGAAGCTCACTCCCCAATCCCTTCCCTAGAGGGAGGGGGTAGTGAGGCCAGCATTGGTGGCGGTAGGGCGCTTCGGTGAGGATGCACGGCGATCTGGCAGGGGGTGTGTACGGATATTATGGAACGTAGTTTCTGTTTAGTCAAGAGACATGGGGTGGTGAGGATAGACGGCGGTTGTGATGGAGTTTGATGAAGAGATGTCGATACGGGGTGGGCCGCCGCGCCGGGCGAGGCTGGGCGACACATGTGTCGCCCCTACCGCCGGTGGGCGTATCCGCGCGCTGTTCTCAAACTCCATCAACCGCGCCTGGGGTCCGCGGCCACGAGGCCGACCCGCGCCGGTTGGAGAGAGATGCGGGCGGGCCGGGACGTTGAAGGGGATGATTGGCGCCAATGCCTGGCGTATGGTGTGGGTGTGGTGTTGTCGGGGACGAACGACCAGGAGCGGCGCGAGAACTGACGGCTATTCAGTGAGGATGGGCCGGGTGAGGATGGCGAGGTAGGCGCGCCACGGGCCGACGGCCTCGGCGTATTGCCGTGACATGACTTCGACGATCTGGCCGATGTGGTTGAGGTCGTGAACTACCCAGGTGGCGAGCAACTGACTGAGCGTCACTGTTCCCAGCGCGGGATGGGCGCCGGTGCGGGTGAGCTGCTCCGGGGTGATGCGCAACTCGCGCAGCGCCGCCAGATTGTTCGCGCGCGTCTCGGTGAACGCGGCGAGCAGCTGGTCGAGGGAGTGGCCCTGATATTTGTCGAACATGGCTGTGCGATTGAAGGAGTCGAAGGGGCGCTGCTCGCCGTGCTCGAGGATGATGCGCGCGCGGGCGATCCAGTCGGTCTCGTCACCATGCAACAGGTGGCCGACGATGTCATAGGCGCTCCAGGTGTCTGGCCCCTCGGTGCCCTTTGTCCACGCTTCGGGTAGCCCACGCAGCAGCGCTGCCAGGGTGGCGGGGGTGCGGCGCAGAATCTCGACGGCCTGCTCGATCTGGTAGTCCATGCGTGACTCCTTGTGATACCGCCTGATACCGCTTGGCGTTGAGGCGGTATTGTGAACGATTGGTCGTTGGCCTCCCGGCATTCATGCCGGGGCGAATCGTCGTGGGGAGATGGGAATGGGGCAAGCTCTCCGGCCTGAAGGCCGGGGGTAATTCTCGTTGTTGAGCCGCTCTGGCTGAGACCAAGTGTATCACTTGGGCAACGCCACGAAGTCTGCCGCACGCACAGCCCTCCCTTGATGGCTTTGTCGAGGATGGAGGGCGGGCGTTGTTGACAAGTTGTGGATAATATGTTATCTTGTCAACGTTGACTTGTGGATAAGTTGTGAGCGCATTGTCAACAGCAAGGGGCGCTGCTATGATAAGCCAGCAGATCAGGCAAGCCCGGCTGGCAGCGGGATTGACCCAGGATGAGGTGGTCAAGCGGCTGGCCGGCGCCGGCCAGCCGATCACGAAGGCGGCGCTTTCCAAGTATGAGCTTGGCAAGAGCACGCCGAGCGCCGCGTTTCTGCTCACGCTGGCGGGGGCACTTGGCGTCAAGGCGGCGTATTTCCTGCGCGAGCCGACGGCGCATGTTGAGTGGCTGGCGTTTCGGAAGCATTCCCAATTGGGGGTACCGCGACAGGAGCGGATCAAGGCGCGTGTCGCGGATGTTGCCAGCGGGCAATTCGAGCTGCAATCCGTGCTGTACCCTGATGAGGAGCCGGTGTTCGTCGCGCCGCACGTCGCGCATGGAGAGGATGACGCTGAGGCGACGGCGGCGGCGCTACGCAACGCCTGGAAGCTCGGCGAAGACCCGATCGAAAGCGTGACGGAGGTGGTGGAGGATCATGGGGGGATCGTCGTCGCGTGGAGCGAAGATGCGGGTCGGTTCGATGGGCTGTCGGGGTGGATTGACGGGCGATTTCCGCTAGCTGTGATCAACATCGGCGTCCCGCGGGACCGGTGCCGCTATAACCTGGCGCACGAGCTTGGACATATGGCGATGCGGTGTGAAGGGATGAGCGAGAAAGACGAGGAGCGGCTGGCGCACCGCTTCGCGGCGGCGTTCCTGGTGCCGGCTGAGGCGGCCTACCGGGAGCTTGGGCGCAAGCGGCGTCATCTGGATCTGGCCGAGCTGGGGCTGCTCAAGCGCAAGCATGGGTTGAGCATTCAGGCGTGGATTCGCCGCGCGTACGACCTGGGCATCATCGAGAAGGGCACGTACAGCCGGCTCTACATGCAGCTTGCGGCGCGGGGCCAGCGCACGAACGAGCCGTACGCGTTGGAGGGGACGGAGGAACCGACGCGCCTCAGGCAGATGACGCTGCGCGCGCTGGCGGAGGGGGTGATCACGGAGGAGAAGGCGCTGGAGCTGTGCCCGGATTGCATCGCGCCGGAGGCTCAGGCGCAGCCGGAGGGGCGGCGGTACAGCGCACGCGAGCTGCTGCGCATGCCGGCGGCCGAGCGGGAGCGCGTGCTGGCGCGGATGGCGGAGGCGGCGGAGGAGGAATACCGCACGAATCCGGAGTTGTCGGAGTTCGAGGCGTTTGGCGAGGACGATCTGTATGATGACCACATCGGATAGAGCATGATAGGCGCCTTGCGCTATTGCCTCGTCTATGATAGGCTAGCTAACCCGATGTGCAGGTTTTCATGAGCGAAGGAGTCCAGGACCACGAGGCGTACGATCCTCAGGAACCATTGCTTGTACCCTGAGGAGGCTGCCACCAT
>JAICVS010000205.1 GCA_025935195.1 Ktedonobacterales bacterium | reverse complement strand
GGAGTGGCGGGGCAGGCGATCCTGGAGCGGGCGGGCTGGCGGGTGCAGCGGGTGGCGTACCGGCGCTGGCGGCTGGACGCGCAGGCGTGCCTGGCGGAGATTGACGCGCTGCTGGGCGGCGGGATGGAGGAGGGAGATTGATCCCTCAATCTCCGTATCAACGACAGAAGTGCTAGCCAGGATTTCCAATGAATCCTGGCGAACATACTCAAGTGAGAAACCGTCTGATAAATCGGGAGATCCCCTCAGAATCCGGCCCAGAGAGACCAGCAGTGCTTCACGTCACCACCTGCTCTTTGCCTGTCGGGATGGCGTGCATGTCCATGTGTCCTGGCTTGAGCCGCTGTCGCTACCGGCATCCCCGTCCATGGTCACACACTCGATTCTGATGTATCAGACGGTTTCTAAGCTCAGTCGCCGGTGATTTCTTCTGTCTGACCCGCGTCATCTTCGGCAATTGCCTCGGCTGCCAGCAGATCGAGCACATCCGGCGTCAGCAGGTCCGCGAACAGCGCCTCCCACTTCGCGTCGTCATCGAGCGTACGTGTGGTGAGGGTGGCGAGCGCGGCCTGCTCATCTTCGGGCTGTTACGTGGCGCGCTCGAACGCCTGCCGGAGCACGTCAATCATGGTGCTCATTCGCTTCGTCTCCCGCAAGAGAATGCTCATCATCGTCTACTATGCAGTCTATCATACTGTGTATCATTGACATTCTCCATCGCTTCTTCGCCCGCTGAGACAAAGACGCCCGCGATCCGCTGCGCGCCATTGCGCCGGATCGCGGGCGTCTCGTCTGGGCGTGAACGTGGTCGGGCGGGCTAGTGCTGCTCGGCCTTGAACTTCTCCCAGTCTTTGAGGAAGTTCTCGATGCCTTTGTCGGTGAGCGGATGCCTGGCCGCCAACTCCAGCACTTTGAAGGGGACGGTGGCGATGTCCGCGCCGGCTTTGGCGGCGTCTATGATGTGCAGCGGGTGGCGGATGCTCGCGGCCAGCACTAATGTCTCCAGCCCGTGCTGGCGGTAGATCTCCACCGTGTCGCGCACCACCTGCATACCGTCCTCAGAGATGTCGTCCAGCCGGCCGACGAAGGGGCTGATGATGTAGGCGCCGGCCAGCGCGGCGAAGAGCGCCTGGTTCGCGGAGAAGCAGAGCGTGACATTGGTGCGGATGCCCTCGGTCTTGAGCTGCTTGACGGCGGCCCAGCCGTTGGGCGTGGATGGCACTTTGACCACCACGTTCGGGTGCCAGCGGGCGAAACGGCGGCCCTCCTCAACCATGCCGGCGGTGTCCAGGCTGACCGTCTCGGCGCTGATGGGGCCGTCCACGATGGTGGCGATCTCCTTGATCACCGCCTCGTGGCTGGCGCCACGGCTCTTCATCATCAGCGTGGGATTGGTGGTGACGCCGCTGAGGATGCCCCAGCGCGCCGCCTCGCGGATCTCGTTGATGTCCGCTGTGTCCAGAAAGATGCGCATACCGGAATCCGTATCCTTTCCGGCGGGATGTGTCTAGTGCCCGCCCATGCGCTTCAGCTCGATCATGCCGTCGCGTACACGCACATCATACCGCGGCTGCGCGATCGTCGCCGGGCCTGTGCGCACGCGGCCGGTGCGCAGCTCGAAGCGCGAGCCGTGCCAGGGGCATTGCACGACGTCGCCCTTTTGCAGCTCACCCTCGTCCAGCGGGCCGCCGGCGTGAGTGCAGGTGCTGGAGATGGCCGAATACTTGCCGCCCAGGCTGACGAGCAGCACCGGCACGCCGGAGACGGTGACGCGGTACAGCTTGTTGTCGGCGACGTCCTTCTCCGGCAGCACCGCCTCGTAGTCCTCGCCGCCGAACTCCCAGGCGGTATGGTTGACATTGGTGCCCTTGGCGTAGACCATATCGCCGCCGAGGTAGCCGGCGATGGCGACCACCGCATAGCCAGCGAAGGCCAGCACGGCCGCCACGACGGTGTCGTGCGCGGGGTTGGTGAAGCGCAGCACGCCGGAGATGAGGTACAGGATGATGGCGCTGGTCATCAGCAGGCCGTGGTAGATGCCAGTAGTGCGCTCGGCGCCGTAGGTGTCGCTCCAGTCCGCCCAACCGCTGGCGAAGGCGATGAGCGAGGCGAGGAAGCCGACGGCGACGGCGCCGAGCGCGGCGTTGGCGGCCCAGGCGTTGGCGGTGGGCGAGACGAGCCAGATGATGTCGAGGACGACGGCGACGGTCCAGGCGCCGATGGGGATGTCGGTGACGACCGGGTGCAGCGGGTGGCCGAGGTAGGTACCGTTGAGCAGACTCCTGAAGCGGCGCGGCGGGCGGCGGTTCGAGCCGATCAGCGCCTTGACGACGTTTTGCAGCGAGTCGCTGAGGCGCTCGATGAAGGGGGGCCGCGCGGGCGGCGCCTCGGCGGTGGTGACGGAGGTATCAGGGGAGGACATCTCGGACATGGGGTGCGCTCCTTATCGTGGTCGAGATCGTGGTCGAGATCGTGGTCGAGATCGTGGTCGAGATCGTGGTCGAGATCGTGGTCGAGGTGGAGGCCCGCGGGCCGGCGGGACCGCGCGCTCGCGGGAGCATCCAGCGCGGCCGGCCGTCGCCGGGGTGTCGCTGTTACTAATCTAAAGTAAGTGCCGGCGGAAGTCAATTGACCGCCGAGGAGGGGTGTCAAGACTGTCCCGAAGTACAGGCGCCTCCTCTCCGCATACATCCGCATGGATTCGGCGTGAATCCGGCATGCGGACGGGTGATACCGCTTGGCGTTGCGTCATTGCCGTTCGTTGGTCTCCTGGCATCAATGCCAGGGGTAATCCCGGCCGCGGAGCGGTCAGGGCAATGCCAATAACGCAGAGTAAGCCCGTATGAGTCCAGGGCGAGCGGCATGCGCTGCCTGGCTCAACTATAACCGCTTGCCGGCCACGATTCAAGTATGGCCGCTGGCGCTGGATGTGAGCGGGATGCACGGCAGATGGGCGGGTCGGCCATGGTACAATGCCCAGACATTGCGCAGACACCCGCGCCGCACATTCTTGTGTGCCATACGCGGGCCGGATACGGTGCGGGTTTCCCAATACAGATGGAATAGAGCGAGGAAGATAGAAAGCGCGCGATGGGGCGCGGGAGGGCGGCGATGCCAGAGCGGAGCGATAGTGCGGGACGACGCGAAGAACGACACGACGAGCGGCAGACAGGCGAGACGCATGCCGCGCATGAAGCACATACGGCCCATAGTCGTGTCCGCGCGGAGGATGCGGATGGCGACGACGGCGCGGGCATCGTCGTGCGGCTGGGCGGGACGGGCGAGCGCCGGCTGATGCTGGCCGACGTGGTGGCGGTGGCGCGTGGGGGTGCGCGGGTGGAGCTGGCGGATGAGGCGATGGGACGCATCGCGGCGGGCCGGGCATTTGTGGATCGCATCCACGACGAGGACCGCACGGTCTATGGTGTGACCACCGGCTTCGGGCACCTGAGCAGCGTCAAGATTCCACCCGATTCGCTGGCCGAGCTGCAACGCAACCTGATCCGCAGCCATGCGAGCGGCGTGGGCGAGCCGCTGGACACGGCGACGGTGCGCGCGGTGCTGTTGCTGCTGGCAAACAGCCTGGCGCGCGGGCATTCGGGTGTGCGGATTGAGCTGGTGCGGCTGCTGGCGGCGCTGCTGAACGCGGGAGTGACGCCGGTGGTGCCGGCGCGGGGATCAGTGGGGGCGAGCGGCGATCTGGCGCCGCTGGCGCACCTGGCGCTGGTGCTGATCGGCGAGGGCGAGGCGGAGTACGCGGGTGAGCGGCTGGCGGGGGCGGAGGCGCTGCGGCGGGCGGAGCTGGCGCCGCTGGCGCTGGATGCCAAGGAGGGGCTGGCGCTGATCAACGGCACGCACGTGATGGAGGCGTGCGGTGCGCTGGCGCTGGCGGACATGTGGCGGCTGCTGCGCGCGGCGGAGACGGCGGTGGCGCTGAGCCTGGATGCGCTGTTGGGCAGCTACGTGCCGCTGGACGCGCGGCTGCACGCGCTACGGCCGCAGCCGGGACAGGGGCGCACGGCGGCGCGGCTGCGCCTGCTGCTGGCGGGCAGCGAGATCAATCCGAGCCACGCCGGCTGCGGGCGGGTGCAGGATCCGTATACGCTGCGTTGCGCGCCGCAGGTGCTGGGCGCGGCGCGGGATGCGCTGGCGTATGGCGAGGGCGTCTTCGCCAACGAGCTGGGGGCGGTGACGGACAATCCGCTGATCTTCGCGGACGCGGGCGATGTGCTGACGGGGGGCAACTTCCACGGGCAGCCGCTGGCGCTGGCGCTGGATTTCCTGGCGGTGGCGCTGGCGCAGGTGGCGAGCTTCTCGGAGCGGCGTACCTATAACCTGATGGGCCCGCACGATTGGGACACGGGGCCGAACCGCATGCCGCTCTTCCTGACGCCGCGGCCGGGGCTGAACTCGGGCTATATGATCGCGCAGTACGCGGCGGCGGCGCTGGTCAACGAGATCAAGGTGCTGGCGCATCCGGCCAGCATTGACTCCATTCCGACCTCGGCGGGGATGGAGGACTTTGTGAGCATGGGGGCGACGGCGGCGCTGAAGCTGCGGCAGGCGCTGGGGCTGGCGTACCGGGTGATCGCGATCGAGCTGATCGCGGCGGCGCAGGGGCTGGAGTTTCGCAAGCCGCTGCGGCCGGGGCGTGGGGCGCTGGCGGCGTACGAGCGGGTGCGCGAGCTGGTGCCGGCGCTGGCGGAGGATCGGCCGCCGGCTCCGGATATCGAGCGGCTGGCGGCGGCGCTGCGCGACGGGCTGCTGGACGACCTGGCGCCGGAGGCGGCGCTGGCCGAGGAGGTGGGGGCGGCGGAAGCGGATGTGGCGGCGGGAACTGGCGTGCGGATGGCGGCGAACGGGCACCATGCGCGCAAGACGAGCAGCGGGCGCAAGGCGAGCGCGGACCGCTCCGGGCGGGCGCGGCATTAGGATAACCTAACCCCCAACCCCCTTCGCTGCGAGGGAAGGGGCCGCAGCGCGAGTGGGTGATGGCGGTGAAGTTTCCTCTTTCCTCATGCTAGCAGGGATGGGGGATCGCCGTGTGTGGCGAATGTAGGGGGCATACCTCTCGCGCTATTTTGCCGCCTTTTGCGCTTGCCGCCGTGTGATACCGAATTGGGCAAAGTTGTTGGTGTTCGCACGCTTCTAGCATGATTGCTGGCGCTCATCTCGATGCGGAGCCGGGAGCGGCAACGGCCCAAGACGAACCGCTATGAGCGATCGCGCGATGTTCGCCCAAAGATAGGTATAATTGCGTATTTACTTTCGGCGCATGCCGCTTTACCGTGGGCGCAACCTCGCACTGGATGGACAGGAACGGTTGTCACACAAGGAGATGTGATTGTAGAAGGATAACGTCTGGCGTCTCTGCTAGGCGTGTTGGGTAGCGGGCAGGTGCGATTTCGCCACGGTGCCATGCGTGTGCTGTCGTCGTGATCACGAGTATCGGTTCGCCTAGTTTGAAGGAGCATCCCATGCGCCGCGGCCGCCTCTTCCGCATGACCACCACCGTGCTGCTGACGCTCGTCGTGCTGATGACGTCGGGCATTTTCACGCATGCGCTGTTGCGCGCGCCGGTCGCACACGCGGCGGCCGTCGCGACACCGCCACTCGGGCCGGCGCCGTATGGCGCGCTTCCGCTGCAGCCGAACCAGCCGTCGCCAGCGCTGCCGGTGACCTCGTGGCAGGGACCAGGCCCAAAGGTTCCGCCAGCTACGTCGAGCGCGGCATCGGCGGCGGCGAAGAGCGCGGCCGCGCCAGCGGCGGGACGATCACCGGGCGAGCAGATGGATCTGCGCACGGCCAACTCGCAGACCTTCTTGAACGTGGATGGGACATACACCCTGCAGGCGTTCGACGGGCCGATCCATTACCAGGACGCGCAGGGCACGTGGCAGACCATTGATACGACGGTGGTCAGCGATACCGCGGACACTGGCTACGCGTATGGCGTGACGGCGAACAGTTGGAAGGTGCATTTCGCACGGGAGAGCGGCGGGCCGAAGCTGCTGCATCTGCAAAGCGGGACGCTCAACTTCTCCGAGACGCTGGATGGGGCGGCGACGGTGCCGGTGGCGACGACCGGGCCGCGGGTGCTCTACCTGGGGGTGTTCCCAGGGGTGGACCTGCAGTACGGCGTGGGCTCGCGGACGCTGGAGGAGGAGATGATCCTGCACGACGCCAATGGGCCGACGAGCTACACGTTCAGCTATCACGTGCCGGGGGCGAGCGCGCGGCAAGACGCGGCGGGCACGATCAGCTTCACGGACAGCACGGGCCACGAGCTGCTGCGCGTGGGCGGCGTGGCGATGTATGAGGCGGACGTGAACGGGCGGATGCTGCCCAAGGGGGCAGGCACGGACCGAGTGACGGTGACGCTGGCGGGCAAGGCGCCAGACTACACGGTGACGCTGACGCCGGACCACGCCTGGCTGGCGGACCCGACGCGTGTGTTCCCGGTGGCGATTGATCCGACCATTGGGCCGCTCTCGGGACCTGATCAGGGCGCCG
>JAICVS010000158.1 GCA_025935195.1 Ktedonobacterales bacterium | reverse complement strand
GGGGGCCGGGGGGTGAGGAACCCACACGCGGATTTCTCATCCTCTTTGCCCACGCCGTCAGTGGATGCGGCCCCAACGGCTGGCATGCCCCGCATGCCGATGATACAATGCCGCCGTCACAGCGGCGCCCGGAGCAGCGCGGGAACGTCGCCGAAGGGATCGTCCGGCAGCGGACGGAGGAGCGCCTACGGCCAGCAATCAGCGTCTCTACACCACCACATCCGGCGTCACCGTCGAGCGCGCCTTTCTCGCCGCCGTAGACGCCGACCACGAGGATGCGCTATGGAGCGCCGAAGACTCGGTCGCGGAGCTGGCCTCGCTCGCGCGCACCGCGGGCGCGGAGGTGGTCGGCAGCCTGATCCAGCGGCTGCGCATGCCCGACCGGGCTACGTATTTGGGCAAAGGACGCGCCAATGAGCTGGCGGCGCTCGCCCGCGAGCACGACGTGGATCTGGTGATCTTCGATGACGAGTTGGCGCCGGCCCAGCAGCGCAACCTGGAAGACCTGCTGGAGGCGCGCGTCATTGACCGCACCGCGCTGATCCTCGACATCTTCGCGCAGCATGCCCGCACGCGCGAGGGCCAGTTGCAGGTGGAGCTGGCGCAGCTCGATTACCGCCTGCCGCGTCTGACCGGGCGCGGCCGCGCGATGTCGCGCCTGGGCGGCGGCTCGCGCGGGGCCACCGGCGGCACGGGCGGCGCCATCGGCGTGCGCGGCCCCGGCGAGACCAAGCTGGAGATTGACCGGCGGCGCATCCGCGCGCGCATCGCCGAGCTGAAGCGCGAGCTGGAGGCGGTGCGCCAGCAGCGCGGCGTGCTACGGCGCCAGCGCGGCGCGCAGGCGATCCCCGTCGTCGCCGTCGTCGGCTACACCAACGCCGGCAAATCCACGCTCTTCAACACACTGACCTCAGCCGGCGTGATCGCCGAGAACAAGCTCTTCGCCACCCTCGACCCGACCACGCGCCACATCACGCTGCCGACGCATCAGGAAGTGCTGCTCACCGACACCGTGGGCTTCATCCAGAAGCTGCCGACGAGCCTGGTGGCAGCCTTCCGTGCGACGCTGGAAGAGGTCGTGGAGGCGGACATCCTGCTCGAAGTGGTGGACGTCACCCACGAGAACGCCATCGAGCAAAGCGCCACGGTCAACGAGGTGCTGGCGGAGCTGGGCGCGGCGGAGAAACCGCGCGTCACCGCGCTCAACAAGATCGATCTGCTGGCCGACCCATCCGCCGTTGACACCTCGCTCTACCCCAACGCCGTGCCGGTCTCCGCGCTGACCGGCCAGGGAACCAAAGACCTGCTCACGCGCGTGGGCGAGGTGCTGGCCTCGCGCATGGTGCCGGTGCGCGTGCTGGTGCCGTTCGACCGCGGCGATCTGGTCGAGGCGTTCCACCGGCGCGGCCATGTCGCGCGCGAGCGGCAAGAGGAGCGCGGCACACTGCTGGAAGGCGGCCTGCCAACGCAGCTAGTTGGCGTCTTCGCCCCCTATCGAACCCCTGCCCGGCGCGTGTCGCACAGGCCATCGTCTGCGGCTGGAGCGTCAGACGATCAGCGAGAAGGGCGCGAGGAGCACGCGGCGGCCGGCGCGGAATAGGCGGAATAGCGGGAACGGCGCTATGAGATGAACGCGAACTGCACCAGGTTCAACACCACCACCGCGAAGACCAGCGCATTGCAGACCCAGATGGTGACATGGGCGATCTTCAGGTGGAACGAGCGCAGCAGATAGACGCCCCCCGTGACGGCCAGGATCACCAGCGCCTTATAGACGATCAGCGCGCCGAAGCCATAGTGGCCCAGCAGCGTGCTCATCAGCGGGTTGCCCTCGCGCATGCCGCTCGCCAGCCCCAGATACGTGCTGGCGAGGTCGCCGATGTTCAGCACCGCGAACAGGCCGAGCAGCGGCGGCAGATACGCGCCCGCCGGGCGCGAACGGCTCAGCGGGCGGGTGGCGCGCGGTCGTGCCGGGCGCGTAGCTCGCGGGGATTTCGACGGACTCACCAGCGGCGACAGCGACGAGCGCGCTCCCAGCGGCAACGTCTCCGGCTGCGCCTCATGGGAATGGGCCTCGCGGCTGGAGCCGCGCGTCATGGGGATGATCATCGGCTATCCTGCGATCCTTGGCTCATCGTGAGCAACGACGGTTAGCGAGCAGTGCGCGCATCGTGCAATGCGCCGCTGTGCGCTCCTTCTACCAAGTCTCATGCCAAGGCGCACGATAGGTGGCGACATCCGGTGGAATCGCACAAAAGCGCCTGGTGCGGCCCGCGGACCGCGTCGCGCTATAATAGAGACATGGCGCGGAACGCGCGGTATACGGCCGGCAATCGGCGGCCGGAGGAGAGCGCGGTGGACTTCAACACGCAATATCAGCCGCGGAAAGACGATGTCTTCCGTGAGATCGTGCGCGAGTCGCTGCAACAGGGCCTCGACCCCACCGAGCAGGCGCGCGCCTACGCCGAGCGCGGCAAGCCGGACTTTGCGCTGGCCTATCTGCTAGTCACTCCGCTGCCCGATGCCGAGAAGCGCGAGACGCTGGCCCGCTCCTACGAGCGGCGAGCCGACCACACCGAGGAGCAGGCCCGCGCCTTCGACCGGCAGTTCCACCGCCCCTTCCCGCTGCTCTTCAAAGAAGCGGGTAAGGATCGCGTCATCGCAAAGCAGATTCGCGCCGGCCGGCGCATCCGGCCGGACGCCGGGCGTCCATTGCCGGTGGTGTAGCAGCGAGATACAGGCGAGATACAGGCGAGATACAGGCGAGAGGCGGGCCAAGCGTGAGCGATGCCGATCTAACAGGCGCGGGAGCGGGGAGTAGTCACCCCTCGGCCGAGATACAGGCCGCCTGGAAGCTGGCCGCCGCGCGTGCCGCCGTCGCCGCTATCCCCAACGGCGCCGTGATCGGCCTGGGCACCGGCACCACCGCCGACCTGATGCTGGCCGCGCTGGCCGAGCGCGTGCGCCATGAGGGCCTGCGCGTCACCGGCATCCCCACATCCGAGCGCACGCGCATAGAAGCGGCGCGGCTGGGCATCGCGCTGGCCGACATCAATGACGACCTGGCGATCACGCTCAGCATTGACGGCGCGGACGAAGTGGCGCTGCCGCAACTGGACCTGATCAAAGGCCGCGGCGGCGCGCTGCTACGCGAGAAGCTGATCGCCGCCAGCAGCCGCTACCGCGTGATCATCGCGGACGCGTCGAAAGTGGTCACGACGCTGGCGAGCCACAGCCCGGTCCCGGTGGAGGTCGTCGCCTTCGGCTGGCGGCGCACCGCCGCGCGGCTGGCCGAGTTGGGCGCGCGGCCGGCGTTGCGACCACTGCGTGACGATCCTACCCGCCCGTTCGTGACTGACGAGGGCCACTACATCCTGGACTGCCACCTCGGCCCCATCGCGCGCGCCGAAGCGCTGGCCGCACGCATCAAGGACGTGGTAGGCGTCGTCGAGCACGGTCTGTTCATCGGCATGACCGAGCGTGTCTACATCGCTGGCCCGCAGGGCGTGCGCGCATACGACCGGCCGGATTAGCCTAGATTCTTCGGGGAACCACCGCCTGCCAGGCTCCCCTCCGCCTCCCACTCTCCCCTCCGTGAACCGCCCCCTCCTCCGTTCCTCCGTGTTGGTTCTCGTCCTTCTCTCTCCCTCTCCTGCTCTTTGTGCCCTCCGCGTCCTCCGCGGTTCAGTTCTCTCCTCGCGGTTCAGCGCCGGTGCGCGGCGGCGCGGGCTTGCCATCTGGCTGCTTGGCGAGCGCGCGATAGAGCGTGGCGGCGGCGACAGCGCCGAGGATCGGCCCCGCCAGATAGGTCACCAGATAGGCGACCCAATCCACCGCGCCGCCGGCGAGCGCATAGACCAAGTCCGGCCCGAACGCCCGCGCGGGATTGACCGCCGCCCCCGTCGCCGGCTCGATCAGAAAGACGGCCGCGGCCAGCGCCATGCCGATAGCAAATCCCGCCCAACCCCCCGGCGAGCGCGGATCTTCAGCCGTCGCGCTGATGGCGAGCACGAGCACGAACGCACCCAACCCCTCGATGAGCAGCCCCTGCCAGATATTCGTGCCGGGCGAGAGCCGCACCGCGCCCACACGCCCGACCTCGGCGGCGAGCTGGCCGAAGACAAGCAGCACCGCTGCCGCGCCGATCACCGCGCCGATCACCTGTGCCGCCAGATACGCCGGCACATCCTTCCAGGGGAAGCGCCGCACGCTGGCGAGGCCGAGCGTCACGGCGGGATTGATCAGCACGCCGGAGACCTTGCCGACGATCATGATGATCACGAAGAGTGAGAGGCCATCCGCCAGCGCCAGAAACGCCACGTCCGCTACCGTCTTCGGCACACCGGCATCGTGGCGCAGCAGCCGATCCGACGCGGCCGTACCGGCGTGGAAGAAGACGAGCAGCGCCGTGCCGAGCGTCTCCCCCGCGAAGCGCTGGCCCATCGTCACACCGCGCTCGCGGCTGGTCGGTTGCCCCGCTTCCTCCTGGCCGCCCGGTAAGGGATGCGCCTCTTCCGCGACGCTCATCGTCCGCCTCGCAATCCTTCCGCGCAATTCGCACGCGCGCCCACGGCTATGTCATCCGCTGAACGCTCCTCCCCTACCAAGCACGTTCTATGCCCGCTGCCTCTGACGCGCGCATCCCGAACCATCGCGCATCACCAGGGCATTCACGCTCCCTCGCCGTACGCCGGCCGTTCATGGCCGCGCCGCGTCCCCCCTCGCCGTATGCCGGCCATGATGCGGTTTGACAAAAAGATGCGGACACGAAGCGCCCTGTTGGGCGACACATGCGCCCCTACAGCCACCACTGGGCGTATCCGGGGTATGTTCTCAAATCGCATCATGGCCGCGCCCCTTCCCCCCAGCGCCGGTCGGATGGCGCGGCAACAAACTTGCGAATGAGCAAAATAGAAGCGGTGCGTGACACCCTGATCACCGGCCAGCCCGCACCACAGCGACAAGCGAGCCGCCGCCGGCGGGGCGTCATACGGAATCCGGCACGGTCGTTGGCATGTGGTGGGCTTCAGCCCCGTCGTCGTGCGCCGGCACTTCAGTGCCGCGAGCCTCGCACCGTGCGCCGGTCATGCAACGCCGGAACAACGGAGTTCCGCGCGAGTCGCACGCCCGCGAGACAGGGCATGCGGCGGCCGGCCGAGAGAGCAGGCACAACCTATGGCAGCTATGGACTTCTTCGATGCGAAAGGACGGGTGGCGGCAAATGGGGCGGATGGGGAGAATAGGAACGAGACCGAGGGCAACCTCCTTTCCTGCACCCCCGACGCACGGCGCCCCGGCGGCGAAGGCTACACGGCGTTCGTCCTCTCCGGCGGCGGCGCGATGGGCGCCATCCAGGTCGGTGCCCTCCTGGCGCTGCTGGAACGCGGCGAGCGGCCGGATGTGATCGTCGGCACCTCCATCGGCGCATGGAACGGTGCGTGGCTGGCGCGCACCCCCACACTGGCCGGCGTCGAGGCGCTGGCCGAGGCCTGGCGCGCGGTCCACACCGCGCGCGTGCTGCTGGCGCGCGAGCGGCCCATGGCCGGCCCGGCGCAGGCGCTCTCCGGCATGCTCGTGCTGGCGGCGGCGCAGCGCGTCACACTGGGCTACCCCTCGCTCTACAGCTCGGCGGGCGTCCGCGGGCTGCTCGAACAGCACCTCGGCGACGGCACCTTCGAGGATATGGAGTTGCCACTGCGCGTGATCGCCACCAACATCACGCGCGGCACCCGCGAGGTCTTCACATCCGGACCGCTCGTGCCGGCGGTGCTCGCCTCCTCGGCGATCCCTGGTGTCTTCCCGCCCGTCCGCATCGGCGCGGACCTCTACGTGGATGGCGGCGCGCTGGACAATTGCAGCATTGACACGGCGCTACGCCTCGGCGCGCGACGCATCTTCGTCATTGATGTCGGCTACGACCGCGACGGCGAGGGCGACGATCCCTGGCCGGCGATGCTGGAAGCCAAAGGTGAGCGCATCTCCGGCCTTTCCGTCCACGCGCTCGTCGCCGTGCTGGCGCGCACCGGCCAGATCATCAGCCACTATCAATTGAGCCAGGCGCTCGAACGGCTGCCCCAGGGCGTCGAAGCGCACGTCATCCGTCTCTCGAACGGCGGCAGCGGCAGCGCGCTCGACTTCGCCAACGTCGCCGGCTGGATCGAGCACGGCTACGCCAGCGCCGGCGCCTATCTGCGCACCGCCGAGCCAATCATCGGCACCGCCGACTCCTGGTACGGCGCCTGGCTGCCCGAAGCGACCAGCGCCTAGGGGCCATTTGGGACCGGGTTCGAACATTGGCACTCAGGGGCTTCATCCCAAGCCGTCCATGCGCCGGCACTTCAGTGCCGCAGCGGGTAGGGGTTAGCGAGACTTTATCCAAACGAGGCGCATAGATCGGGTAGGGTACGCTAGGACTGCTTCCACGCCAAGAGGAGGTGGTCCATGCTGCTCCTAACCACGGGTGCCGGGACAGCGGGGACGTCCACGCCTGGTCGGCGAACACCTCCCCACCCTGACCGACCAGGCGCCCAATCAGGAGGCGGCGTGGATCGGGCTGACCATCCCGCGATGGTATGGCGAACGTGATCGGTCCATTTCGGTCCAGTGAGGGGCTTTCGCAGACGGCGGTGTGGGACTCGACCGACTCTCCGCCGGGCACTCCCATGCCCATCCGCTGGGTGCGGATTCGTGATCCGCGCGGCCACTTTGCCACCCAATTGGTGGACCGCCAGCATTTTTCCGCCATCGCCGTGCGCCCAAGCCCTCGTGAAAGTGCCGCGCACTCCTCGACCACCTGACTGAATTCCTCTGCTATGCCGCCTCGTTTGGATAAAGTCTCGCTAACGAATGGCGAAACGTCGCGTGCTTCCCCGTGCAACGGTCATGTCCCCAAGAGGACACCTCTGTCCCACCCACAAAGGCACGCTCGCACGGCGGTATCGCTGCCGTCGCCCAATTTGACAGCGATACCGCATTGCTTTGTCTGGATCATGGCGCCTCTGGCTCCCGCGGCAGTGACCGCGCCCAGAGTCGTCCGTCAGTTCATCTGGTATTCGGGCATGGACATGAGCAGGTAGAGCATGGAGCGGACGCCGGCGGCGGGGATGTGCGCGCCGCCGGACAGGGGGAGCGATGGCCCGCCGGATGGCGCGTTCGTCACCGTGTCATGCAGGATGGCGCGGCGGCCGGAGTCGAGCTTGTTGTCCAGCAGGGCGGCGACGAAGTAGTCGGCCAGCGCCGCGCCGCTCGTGAGGCCGCGCGCGGCGATCACTTGCTGGAGCGGCGAGCCGGTGGCGCTCGCGCCGCTCTGTTTGCTGGATGCGCCGCTTGCGGCGGCCAGCAGCGTGTTGATGAAGTTCACGCGCGCCATCCAGGCTTGCGTCGAGAGCCAGGCGGCGCTGACCTTGTCGCCGTCCCAGCCGGAGACGTTGGGTGGGTCATAGGGCACCTGGCCGATGCTGCGCAGCGACGCGGAGACGCCTTTCGCCGCCGTCTCGATGCCCAGCGCGCGCACCACGCCGACGGTGAATTCGACGGGACTTTTGACGCGGGCGCGGTAGGCTTTGTCGGAGAAGAAGGCGGGCGACTTGAGCATCGCCGCGACCATTGCCTTGATGCTGTGGCCGCTCGTGTAGTAGGCGTCGGCCAGCGGCTTCAGGTCGGCTTCGGATGGGTTCTCGTAGACGAAGAAGCTCCACATGCGGAAGGCGAGGTGGCGGCCGGTGGCGGGGTGGGCGCAGACGAGCTTGACCACGTCGTCCAGCCCCAGCTTGCCCGTCTGGCCCAGGTAGGTGACGATGCCGTTGTAGTGGCGATTAGGCGCGAAGACGCCCTTGCCATTCTGAATCGCCCAACCGGAGAGCGCGAGCGCGCCGTTGTGAACGTCATCCTGGGTGTAGTTGGGATTGCCCTGGGCGTCAGTGACGCCGAGCGTGAAAAGCTCCATCAGCTCGCGGGCGTAGTTTTCGTTGGGGGAGCGGCCGGTACTGTGCGTGCCATCCAGGTAGATCAGCATGGCCGGGTCGGTGCTGATCGCTTTGATCAGGTCGTCGAAGCGGCCGAGGACGTGCGCGCGCAACAGGTCATTTTGTTGCGCCAGCAGCGGGAAGCCTTTGCGGCCGCCGGCCTTCTCGACGCCGCTGGTCAGCACGCCGTGCCAGAAGAGCGTCAGCTTCTCTTGCAGCGGGCGGCGCGAGTAGATCATGCGCAGCATCCAGCCGCGCACGAGGTCGTCGGTCTTGGTGAGGTCGAGATTCAGTCCTTTGATGCGCGCCGCGACGGCGTCATCCGGCACGGACGGGAAGTCGAGCAGGCGATCAATCGCGGCGGACGTGCCCAGGCGCACGTAGTCGTCCACATCCGCGGGCGCGGGGCCGAAGCCGGCGCGGCGCAGCAGGTGCAGCACTTTGCCGGCCTCGTCGGTGGTGAGGTTGGCCGGAGCGGTGGGGTGTTGGCTGGCGTGGTTGCTCAGCAGCAGGCCGACGCCCGCGCCCAGCGCGCCGACGCCAACGGCGCCCGCGCCAGCGCCGATCAGCAATTTGCGGCGCGAGACGCCGCGCTGTGCCGGGGACGGCGGCGGGGACGGCAGGCGCATGGCGGGGGGCAACACGGGCGGGGGCAGCTCTGGTGGCCGCCAGTATGCGCCGGAGCCGTGTGGACTGGAGCGTGGGATGGTCGGCTCGTGCTCGAAGGGCCGCATGGCTGTGGTCTCGTCGTTCCAGGCGCCGTCGTCGTGCGCGCCCGGCCTGGGTGTATTGGGCATCTCGCTGCTGCTCATGTGGCCCCTCCACCTCCCGCGCGACGGTCCCGTGCGCGACGATGCCGCGCCAGATCATTACCGGCGTCGGCTTTATCTTGCACCACATGCCTTAAGAATGGCTGAGGAGTAGCTCGAATGTCCTCACTCCCAACCCCCCATCCATCCCCTTCCCATCTCTCCTCCTCTGCCCTCTGTGTCCTCTGTGTCCTCTGTGTCCTCTGTGGTCGTTCTCGTCTCAATCTTCCGGTTCGGGGGCGGTGACGCGCTCGACGCGGCGGCGTGCCTGTAGGATCGCCTCGGCGCAGCCCTGCCACTCCGCTTCGGAGCGTGGCGTGGCCGGTGGGCCGGACGAATCCGCGCCTTCTTCGTCTTCCACCGGCGCGAAGAGCACGCGCTCGGCGAAGCCGGCTGGCGCCTCGGGCATGGCCGCCAGCATCGCCAGCCGCTCGTTCAGCCAGAGGTGGAACTCCACCAGCACGCGCTGCGGCCCGTTGTGCGCCTCCACCTCCTCCAGCGCCGCCAGCACCTTGTCGTACGCCTCGATCGCCGCCTGATGCTCGATCAGCGCCAGGTCCAGCGGGCTCTCACCGGTCTCCTGCTGTTCCACCTGCCGCTCCTCGCGCTCGCCTGGCTCAGTTGCCCCGCCAGTGCGCGCCGCCTCCAGCTTGCGCCGCTCCAGCAGCAGGTAGCCGACGGCGTCGGACTCGGCGGTGCGCTGGCGCAGCAGCCAGGCGCGTGTGGCGCGAATGCGCGCCGTGTCGGGGACTCCTGGCGGCAGCTCGACCTCATCCCCGGCCCAGTGCGAGCGCGCCTCGGCGCGTGCATCCGTCACTTCCTCCTCGTCCACGTCGCCCGGTTGTTCCCAGCGCAGCACGCCGCCCTGCGAAACCCACTGACCCGGCCCGGCCGGCGCCTCGTGTTCGCCTTCTTCCGCGTCGTCGTGTGGGGATACGCCGTTGCGGCCGTTGGCACCCGGCGTCGCGGGCGTCTCGCCCCAGGCGTTCCAGTCGAAGGCGTCCCAGCCGTCGCCGGGTCCGCCGCTGTTGCCGCGCTCGTCGCTGTCGTCACGCATTGTGCCGCCGTCCTTTCCGGCTATTCCCACTCAGCTATTCCCACTCGATGGTGGCGGGGGGCTTGCTGGTGATGTCGTAGACCACGCGGTTCACGCCCGGCACCTCGTTGACGATGCGGTTCGCCATGCGCGCCAACAGCTCGTGTGGCAGCCGCGCCCAGTCCGCGGTCATGAAGTCGCCGGTGGTGACGGCGCGGATGGCGACCATGC
>JAICVS010000195.1 GCA_025935195.1 Ktedonobacterales bacterium | reverse complement strand
GCCGCCGCCGCCCGCAGGCGGTCCTAGACCACTGACACGATGCGTCAATGGTGATAGACTGATTGGTATGAAACAAACGCTGCTGTTCAAGCTGGCGCCCGACGCAGACCAACATGCTGCGCTGCTGCGGACCTTGGAAGCCTTCAACGCCGCCTGCACTGCCGTCGCGGCGGTGGCGTTTCGTGAACAGAGCGCCAGCAAGATCGATCTGCAAAAGCTCGTCTACTACGACATCCGGGCACGGTTCGGCCTGTCCGCGCAGATGACCATCCGCGCGATTGCCAAGGTGGCGGAAGCCTATAAGCGCGACAAGCGCATCCAGCCGCGCTTTCGCCCGCATGGGGCCATGACCTACGACGAGCGCATCTGCTCGTTCCCGCGCGTGGATCGCGTCTCGCTGCTGACGCTGGATGGGCGCGTGGTGCTGCCTTTCCGCTACGGGGCCTATCAGGCAGCACGACTGGATCGTATCCGTGGACAGGCGGACCTCTTGTATCGGGATGGCACCTTCTACCTGTCCTGCACGGTGGACGCGCCGGAGCCATCGCCGGGGGAAGCGGACGAGTACGTGGGCGTAGACCTGGGCGTGATCACGCTGGCGGCCACGTCGGATGGCGAATTCCTGAACCATGCCACCGGGCCGAAGCACGCCCATATCAATCAGGTGCGGGCGCGCTACGGCCGCTTCCGCGCCAAGCTCCAGCAGAAGGGCACGAAATCCGCCAAGCGCCTCTTGCAGAAGCGCAGTGGCAAGGAAAAGCGCTTCGTCAAGGATGTGAACCATTGTTTGTCCAAGGCCATTGTGCGCACGGCGCAAGGCACTTCGCGCGGGATCGCGCTTGAAGACCTCAAGCACATCCGCGAGCGCATCAGCGCGAAGCGAACGGTTGGCAAGCGCCAGCGGAGAGTGCTGCACAGTTGGGCGTTCTTTCAACTCCGGGCCTTCATTGCCTATAAGGCGGCGCTGGCGGGCGTGCCGGTGGTGTACGTCAACCCGGCCTACACCAGTCAGACCTGTAGCCGGTGTGGGCACTGTGAGCGGGCCAACCGGAAGTCCCAAGCGAGGTTCCTCTGTGTCGCGTGTGGGTTCTCCGCCCACGCGGACCTGAACGCGGCGGAGAATATCCGCCGGGCCGCCGTCATGCGGCCAGACGCGGCGCCCCTGGACCACGGAACCGAAAGGGTAGCTGCAAGCTCCCGCTTTTAAGCGGGAGTACATGACCCTCGTTCGTCGGCTCCCCGGCGTGACGCCGTGTGTGTGCTAGAGCGCGGCACCTGAGCGATACGCCAACGACCAGAACACTGCAATGTGCCTCGTTGTTCCCGTCGAGCGGGGCCGCTCATCCCTGCGATCGACGTCCCTTGGCATCGAGGAGTCGGCCATTCTCGACAGCCATCGCGATCGTCGCGGCGCAGGCTTCCAGCCAGGTCCGCTCGGCGGCGTCCCAGACATGCGGGGCGTTCAGCCCGATCGCGAGCGCCCCCACCAGTGTGCCGCCGCTGCGTAGCGGCACCGTCGCCCACGCGCGCATGCCGCCCGCCTTCCAACTAGCCAGGCCAATGGCACGGAGCCAGTCCGGCCGCTCCCGATCACGCGTCGAGTAGACGGATCCCGCGATTAGCAGTTGCCACCAGGGATGCTGCGGCGTGATCGGAAGCGCGGGGGCGTGCGTGCCGCTCCGTTCTCGGTCAGCGGCCGCCACGCGCCGCAGGACGCCCGCCGTGTCGTCCAGCAGGTACAAGGTCGCGGCGATCACCGGCGTGCGTGTGTTCTCCACCAGGGCGGACAGAATCTGGGCGGCGCGCGCCTCGACTCCTTCGGATGCGGGCGCGCCGGCCGCGGCATGGGCCACGGCGGCCAGGCTCAGTTCGCGCTCACGCCGGCGGTGCTCCGCGGTGACATCGCGGCCAACCGCGACCGCGCCGAGGAGCCGGCCCTGGGCGTCTGGCATGGGCGCCGCGTCCCAGACAATCAAGCGATCGATCCCGTCAGGACAGCGATGGACCACCGTGATGTCGTGGATGGTCTGACGCTCACGTAATGCGCGCGCCAGGGGCAGTTCATCGAGTGACAGCGGGGTCACGATGGCGGCCGGATCGCCCAGCCAGAAGAATCCCTGTTCAACGCTCCATGCCCCAGACCGAGCCGGCTGTTCGGCGGCAGCGGGTAGGTGGGCGGGCCAGCCCAGCACCCGCCGGCACGTCGGGCTGACATACGTGATATGCAGGGCGACATCGCAGATGCACACGAGCGCGGGCAGATCATCTACGGCCGCTTGCCAACGTGCTCGCTGCGTGTCGGCGTCCGCCTGGGCCGCGCGGATCGCCGCGTGCAGACGTGCCGTCTCGACGGCGAGCGCGGTATGCACCGCGAAGAGCCGGATACGCTCCAGGTCATCCGCGCCGAAACGCTCGGCATCGCGCGACTCCCGCAGGGCGAGGACACCCAGCGGCTCGCCATCACTCGCCAGCAACGGCATGCACAACAGCGCGGCGCCAGGCAAAAGCCTGTCCAGCTCGGGGTGCGCCAACGCGGAGAGTTCTTGCGTGGTGACGACCAGGCTCCGGCGCGTCAGGAACGCGCGCACGGCCGGGAATCGCCGATCATCGAGCGGCACGGTGGATCGCGCCGCGCGGTCCGAGGGGCTCGCGCCACGCTGCTGGCCGTACGCCGCCGCCATGACGAGCGCATGCGGGGATGAGGCCGATGGCGCAGGGGGCGCTGGCGTTGCCCCATCCGTCTGCCCCATCGGCGCTGGCCCTCGCGCCGGGTGCGCCGGGATCGGCTCCGCCAGCCACAGGACGGCGTCGGAGACGCCGAATGCCCGGCAGGTCTCGGCGCAGATGACGTCCAGGATCGCATCCAACCCGCGGCCTGACGCCAGGGCGTCGCTAATGCGCGCGACCGCGGCGAGCATGCGGCGGTCGCTCCGCTGCCCATCCATGTCGGCGTCGCCCGGCGCGCCGGTCTGCGCTCGCGTGGGGCGCGCGCGAGCGGGGCCCGGCGCATAATCGGCGGCGTCGGGCTGGAGGTCGCCCGACCGTAGCAACATCGCCACCGCCCCGCGCGAGAAGCCCCCGCGCTGCAGGGTGCGGGCGATGAGGCGGACGCGGGCGATGTCGTCTTCGGTGTACTGGCGTACCCCTCCGGTTGAGCGCTGAGGCGCCAGCAGACCGACGCGCTCCCATGCGCGCAGGGCGTCCGCTGATAGACCCGTCAGCGCGGCGACGTCGCCGATGTGATGGAAGCGCTTCGAGATATCCGCCTGCCGCTCACGTGTGGTCATGGGAAGCCTCCTGGCGCCACGTCCTGGCTCGATAGCGAACGGCCATCGTCATCCACTTCTCCGCACATCTGAGCGCACTGGGGCGATCATCGGGAGCGAACCTGCTGCTACGGTAGCGCGCTCCGCGCGAGTTGTCCAGAGATTCATCCAATGTCGAGACTAAAGCCGAGCCGTTTTGGTGGAGAGAACATCGTTAGGCGACAACCAGTGGTTAGTGGCTCGTCAAGTGGTGGAGTTTGGTCATCGTTGGCTTCCTCGTGGGAAACAGAGCGGCCCGCTAGCCCGCGCGAGCTAGCGGACCTGCGCCAGTCGCGGCGTGCCCGTCGTCTCCGGCGCCACCTCCTCCCGTTGCGCTGCAAGGGTGTAGAGCTTGCGCATGGACTCCTGACCGAAGGAGTGCCGCTCCACCTGCCACTCGTCATCAAGCTCGAGCAGGACAGCCCCTACCAGACGGATCACCGCTCGCCCATGGGGGAAGACACCGACGCCATCGGTGCGGCGCTTGACCTCGCGGTTGAGCCGTTCGAGCACGTTGGTCGAGTAGAGCCGCGTCCAGTGCTCACGGGGGAAGGCCATAGACGCGAGCATGTCGTCCGCGGCCGCCAGCAGCAGGGCCGCCACTGGCCGCCACTGGCGGTCAGCGTCTCTCTAGCGCGTGGGCCACCTCGCGTACCTGCTAGCCCGCCGCTGCACGGTCGGGCTGGGCAAAGATCGTGCGCACCGTGAGGTAGAGGGCATCGCGCCACTGGTAGGGATAGGCGCCCCCGAGCGGGCGCCGGCGAAAGTCTGTTCTCGAATACATGCGGGATGGCGGGCAAAACAAACGCCCCGACCAGATGGGCCAGGGCGTGTTAGGGTAGCGCATACGGGATTCGAACCCGTGATCTCCGCCTTGAGAGGGCGGCGTCCTGGGCCGCTAGACGAATGCGCCTCACATGCACGAACCGGCGTTGCACCGACTCGGCCCATGTATTCTAACCCATCGCTCCTACCACCGTCAAGTGCCGCCGCACTGCTGATCGCGGTCTACGCCCGCCACGCCAGCGCCCCCCTTGTATCACCCCCGCAGCGATGGTACACTATTCGCAAGAACATAAGTTCTCCACATCCGCCAGAGACGCGCATATGAACAACCGCCCAACGATCCCCGCCTGGCAATCATGCCCACCATCCCCTACGCTGGCCCCTGACGGTCGCGAGCGTATGCTGGTGCCATTTTCATTGCCATCCGCGTTGCCACCCTTGCCGTTTTTGCCGCGATCGTTGCCACTTTTGCCGCGATCGTTGCCACTTTTGCCGCGCATCGGCAACGGCAATCCCGGCAAACCCGCTTGAATCCCCGATCCGAAAGGAGGATGCCCACGCTACACATTGAAAAAGCGGCAAAAACGGCAATGTTGACCATCCCACTCAACTTTGCCACCCAACCACCGCTCCGTCTTACAGCCAACCCTGGCCGGCGCCCCGGCCCATATGCTATCGTGTGCCTACCAGCCTGTGGAACCCGACCGCGACCGGCGCGCGACCCATGACCCGCGCGTGCAACCCGCGCGACCCACACTATCACGGAGGACCGCCATGGACATCACCGTAGACGGCGCCCGCCTCTTCTACCTCCCCGTCGGCTCCCCGCGCAACCCGCCGCTCATCCTGCTCCACGGCGGACCCGGCCTCGACCACACCGAGCTGCACCCCTGGCTCGACGCCCTCGCCGACGACTTCTACCTCATCTACGTGGACCAGCGCGGCCAGGGCCGCTCCGAGCGCGTGGACCCCGCCACTCTCTCACTCAGCCGCTTCGCCGCCGACATCAGCGCCCTCGCGCGCGCCCTCGGCTTCGCGCGCTACGCCCTGCTCGGCCACTCCTTCGGCGCCATGGTCGCCATCGTCCACGCCGTCGAACAGCGTGACGCCACCCACTACGTCATCTCCGGCGGCACCGCCAGCTTCACCAAGACCGGCGCCGAAGTTCAGGCCAACCTCGACCAGTTCGAGCCGGTCGCCCTGCGCGAGCAGGTCACGCGCTCCTGGGCGATGGAACCCACCGTCACCACCCAGGAGCAGTTCGCCGAGCTGATGCGCCTGCAAATGCCCTTCCACTTCGCCACCGTCGAGAGCGACGCCTACCGCCGCTTCATGGCCGCCGACCCCACCGTCTACGCCCCTGAAGTGCTCGCCTACTTCTCCGTCAACGAATACGCCATGGAGTACGAAGACCGCCTGCCCCGCGTGACACAGCCGATGCTCGTCGTCACCGGCGCGCACGACCGCACCTGCACCCCGCGCGCCGCCCGCGACATCGCCGCGCGCGTCCCCGGCGCCGAGCTCGTCATCCTGCCCGACGCCGGCCACATGACCCACGTCGAGCAGCCTGGCCTCTTCCTCGCCGCCGTCCGCGACTTCTTCGCCCGTCACCCGTAACCCCTGGCCTAGTCTGGCTCTTCCAGACTTCAGTCCCTCCTATCATGCGCCGGCACTTTCAGTGCCGCGAGGCTCAGCTCACATCGGGAGGCCCACCACATGACCTTCTCCATCGTCGGGCGCGACCCTCAGAGCGGCGATCTCGGTATCGCCGTCCAGTCGAAGTTCCTCGCCGTCGGCGCCGTCGTGCCCTGGGCGCGCGCCGGTGTCGGCGCCGTCGCCACCCAATCCTGGGCCAACACCAGCTACGGCCCGCGCGGGCTGGACCTGCTCGCCTCCGGCAAGTCCGCCGACGAAGCGCTCGCCGCCCTCACCAACGCCGACGACAACGCCAAACAGCGCCAGGCTGGCATCGTAGACGCCCAGGGTCGCTCCGCCACCTTCACCGGAACCGGCTGCTACGCCTGGGCCGGCGGCCTTGCCGGACCCAACTTCGCCGCCCAGGGCAACATCCTCGTCGGCGAAGATACTGTCAAAGCCATGGCCGAAACCTTCCAGTCCGAGCAGGGGCCGCTCTGGCACCGGCTCGTGCTCGCGCTCGCCGCCGGCCAGCGCGCCGGCGGCGACAGCCGCGGCCAGCAGTCCGCCGCGCTGCTCGTCGTGCGCGACCATGGTGGCTACGGCGGCTTCAACGACCGCCTGATGGATCTGCGCGTGGACGACCATCCCCACCCCATCGAAGAGCTGGCCCGCCTCGTCGAGGCGTACGAGCTGTACTTCATGAAGCCCGACCCCGACGACCTGTTGCCCATTGATCGCCCCGTCGCCACCGAGCTGCAAACCCTGCTCGCCCGCGGCGGCGACTACTCCGGCCCACCCACCGGCCAGTACGACGAGGCCACCCACGCCGCCCTCGAACGCTACGGCGGCCGCGAGAACCTCGAAGAGCGCCTGCTGCACGACCGTGCCGACGCCCGCATTGACCGTAAAGTGCTGGAGTACCTGCGCGACCACATCAAATAGCCCACAACCGGCCCCCTCACGGGCCACTCGCCCCCCAACCCGCGCAGGCGGGTTTCGTGGCGGCACGCCTTCAGGCGCGGTTTCAACCGCCCGCTCGGCCCACCGGCCCGGCCCGCGCACCCGTCATTGCCATCCAGCAACACACCTGCTATCATCCCGGCATACGTTCCAGGCAGCGAACGGTATCGTGTACGCATCGGCATGCGTCGCGCCGCCGCGCATGGGGATTGCTGGCTGGCGGTCCATCCCGCCGCGCCACCCGCGGGCGCGGCCCCAGCGGAAAGGCAACGGCATGGCACACACGAGATGGAGCAAGCGCTGGATCTGGCTCACGGCGGCCACCCTCGCGCTCCTCGCCCTCGCCGGCGTCGCGGCGAACGCCGCCTACACACACCCAGCGCGCGCCGCAAGCTCCACTAACACATCCACCTCCGGCAAGCCCACCTGGTGGGCCAAGCTCCAGCACGTCTCCGCCGCCGGCTTCACGCCGCGCGCCAACCCCGGCGCCACCAAGAGCGTCTCCGTCGGCGCCAATGTGGACGCCAGCAACGAGCCGGGACCGCAGAGCGAGACATCCATCGCCATCAATCCCAGTAATCCCTCCCAGCTCGTCGCCGGTTCCAACGAGATCGACCGCCTGCCGATGCGCGGCTACTTCTCCTCCGACGGCGGCGCCACCTGGGG
>JAICVS010000027.1 GCA_025935195.1 Ktedonobacterales bacterium | reverse complement strand
GGTCTTGAGCGCCGCGCTGGTGGCCGCCGTCGTCGCTGTCAGCGGCCCCATCGCCTTCGTCGCCCTGCTCGCGCCGCATCTGGTCCGCCGCGCGCTCGATACCTCGGATGCCCGCGTCGTGCTGCCATGCTGCGCGCTGGTGGGCGCCGCCCTGCTCACCGGCGCCGACGTGCTGGCTCGCCTCACCTTCGATCCACTGGAGCTGCCCGTCGGCATCTGGACAACCCTGCTCGGCGGGCCGCTGCTGCTCCTGCTGCTGCGCCGCCAGCTGCGCGCATCGCGAGGCGACGCATGAGCACGACGCTGAACGTGCGCCTGCGCACCCGCCTCCGCAGCGGCCACCTCGGCCACTTGAGCATGCGTCTGCGCACCGGCCTGCCCTTCGCCGGCCGGCGCTACCCGCTGGGGCTGCTGCTCGGCGGCCTCGTCCTCGCCGTGCTCTGCGTGCTGCATGTCGCCACCGGCTCGGTGGACCTCACCCCTGGCCAGGTGATCGCCGCGCTGGCCGGCCACTCAGAGCAGCCCTTCCACGAGGTCATCGTCTGGGATCTGCGCCTGCCGCGCACGCTGATCGCGCTCGTGACGGGCGCCATGTTCGGCCTGGCGGGCGCGATCTTGCAGGCGATCATGCGCAACCCGCTGGCCGAGCCGGAGATGACGGGCGCGACCTCCGGCGCGGTGCTGGCGGCGGTGCTCTGGTTGGGTCAGGGGTCGGGCCGGCTCGCCGAGCCGGGAACGGTGCTGCCGCTGATCGCGCTGGCTGGCGGCGTCGCCGCCAGCGGGCTGGTCTACCTGCTCAGCTTCCAGCGATCCAGCCTGCCGGGCCGCCTGATCCTGACAGGCCTGCTCGTCAGCGCCGTGCTGCGCTCCGGCACCTCCATCGTGCTGCTGCTGCATCAGGAAGCCCTCGGCAGCATCCTGATCTGGCTGATCGGCTCGCTCAACGGCCGCGTCTGGGTTCACTGGGATGTGCTCTGGCCCTGGGCGCTGGTGGCGCTGCCGCTCGGCCTCGCCAGCGCGCGCTGGGCCAACATCCTGCAGCTTGGCGATGCCAGCGCCACCGGGCTGGGCCTGCGCGTGCCGTACGCGCGGGCGGCGCTGCTCTTCGTCGCCGCGCTGCTCGCCGCCAGCGCCGTTGCCATCGTCGGCGGCATCGCCTTCCTCGGCCTGATCGCGCCCCACATCGCGCGCCGGCTCGTCGGCGCGGACGCCCGCCGCGTCTTCCCGATGAGTGTCATCCTGGGCGCGGCGCTGTTGCTGGCGGCGGACATCGCCGCCCAACTATTGCTGCGCCCGACCACACTGCCTGTAGGCGCCGTGCTGGCGGCCCTGGGCGCCCCATTTTTCCTGTATCTGCTGCGCCGGAGGACGCCATGAGCCGGTCATTTGTGAACGGAGCCGCACCGGAGGAGAAGCCGGAGAAGCCGGAGGCCGCGCTCAGCGCGCGCGACGTGTCGCTCGGCTATGGCGAGCGGCTGGTCATCCGCGAGCTTTCCTTCGCCGTCACGATGGGCCAGATCACCGTACTCGTCGGCCCCAACGGCTCCGGCAAGTCCACCCTGCTCAAGGCGCTGGCGCGCATCCTCGCGCCCAGCTGCGGCGCGGTCTATCTGGACGGCCGCGCCATTCAGCAGTTCCCCGCGCGTGAAGTCGCCCGCCGGCTCGCCATCCTGCCGCAGGCCCCCGTCGCGCCGGAAGAACTGACCGTGGGCGAGCTGGTCGAGCAGGGACGCTACCCCTACACGGGGCCGCTGCGCCCGCTCGGCGAGCATGACTACGCCGCCATCGCCCTCGCGCTGGAACAGACCGGCGCCACCGCCTTCCGCCCACGCCGGCTGGCGAGCCTCTCCGGCGGCGAGCGCCAGCGCGCCTGGATCGCCCTCGCGCTGGCGCAGGAGACGCCGATCCTGCTGCTGGACGAGCCAACGACCTTCCTCGACATCGGCCACCAGCTCGACGTACTGGCGCTGGTCCGCGAGCTGAACCGGACGCACGGCAAGACGATCGTGCTCGTGCTCCACGATCTGAACCACGCCGCGCGCTATGCCGATCGCATGGTCGCGCTACGCGCCGGCCAGATCGTCGCCGACGGCCCGCCGCAAGACGTGCTGACTGAGGCATTGCTGGCGGAGGTCTTCGGCGTGCGCGCGCGCATCCTACCGCATCCGGTGGACGGTGTCCCGCTCTGCCTGCCGTTCGCCACCGCCGACACGGCACATGTGAAGTCATCGGACGCGGAGACGGCCATCACGCCTACCACCGAGACAGCCGAGAAGACGGCCGGGCAGCGCGTCGGCTCGTGAGCATCTCTGACCGGCGGCTGGGCCACACGCTATGGCTGCCAGACCAGGCCGCCGAGATTGCCTGGCGGATTCGGCAGCTGCTTGGGTGCGGAACCGTCCGCGTTCATGGTCCAGACCTGCCCCCCGCGCGCCGTCGTGCGCGTGAAGATGATCTTGCTGCCGTCCGGCGACCAGTCGCCGCAGGTGGATGAGCCATCGCTGGTGTGGGTGAGCTGTTTCTTGCCGGATCCGTCCGTGTTGACCACGAAGCACTCGAATTGCGCGCTTGTCTTGGGTGGGCCCGCCGGGCCGGTATAGAGAATCTTGTTGCCGTCGGGCGACCAGACCGGCCCCGCGTCCAGCCCAAGCTCGGTGATGAGCGTGCGCTGGCCGCTGCCGTCGGCGGCGACCACGTAGAGATCCCAGTCGTCCTCGCCGGTGGCCGGTTTCATGTTGCCCATGAAGACGATACGTGAGCCATCGGGCGACCAGTCCGGGAATTGTGCCCAGATGCCCTGAGACAGGCGTTGCACATTGCCGCCGTCCGCGTCCATGACGTACAGCTCTGTATAGGCCGCATCGCGCTGCGCGTGGAACACGATCCGCTGGCTATCCGGCGACCATGCGGCGCCGCCATTGTGGGCTGTGGGATTGTTCGTCAGGTTGACCTGGCCGCTGCCATCCGAGAGCACCTCGTACACATCGCTGTCGCTGACGTTGGCGGATGTCTGTACCTGGAAGAGGATACGGTTGCCATCGCGCGACCAGCGGGGCGCGAGCGCGTCCTGTGCATCCGAGACGCGCGTGAGCTGCAAAGCGCCAGTGCCATCCAGATTGCTGGTGCAGATGTTGATGGCAGCGCTGCTCGATGTATCGCGGCACGTATAGGCGATGCGGCCCGTGCCGCCACCGGGCGCGAGTGTCGGCGCGGGAGCGCGGGTGGAGGTGGACCCGCAGCCCGCCGCCAGCAGGATCGCGCAGAGGCCAAGCGCGCGTATGAGAGGTGTGCGCCAGGTGCGGAGCATCGGCCAGCCTCCTTTCGGCGGGTACGGCGCGAATTCAGAAAGGTCGCGGCCCAGCCCTCTGATTCGCCGTGGGGCAGCGTTCCAGCGAAGTATGGAGCTAGGCGCTGAAAATTCGCTGAGCAGCATAGCGCGGCCAGTGCGGCCCGTCTACCCGCTCACAGGAATCTTACAATTTGCTCCGCGATCTGGCGATCTCACGGGATCGGTCGCAGTAGCACAACTGGAATCTCGCGCGCGCTGGCCTGCTGATAGCGCGCGAAGAGTGGGTTGCGCGCGACGAGCCGCGGCCAGAGCCGGGCGCGCTCCTCCGGCGTCACGCTGCTGGCGAGCGCATCCCAGCGTGCGCGGCTGAGCTGGACGGCGACACGCGGCTGCGCGCCGAGGTTCAGATACCACGCGGGCGGATGGTCGCTACCCCAGTTCGAGGCGACGACGTAGACGCGGCCATCCAGCCGGAAGTACGAGAGCGGCTGCGTATGCGACTGGCCTGTCTTGCGCCCGGTAGTGGTCAGCAGCAGGCAGCGCTGCCGGCCGAGCCAGTGGCCGAGGATACCGCCTGTCGCGCGATAGAGCCGGACATGCGTGCGCAGGAAGATCCGGCTGCCGCGCGGAGCGCGTGAGCCATTGTCATTGCGCCGCTGCCGCTCGTCGGCCCGCATCTATCCTGCTCCTTTCGCCGCCGATCACTGCCCCGCCTGAAATGATGCCCGTTCGTCCCGACCTGGATATCGCGATGCCGCATCATCCGCCCGCCTGATCGCCACCTTTGCCGCCTTCCTGATCGTCGCACAGGCGTTCCAGGTTGGGCGTGATGCCGAAGGCGTCCATGATCTCCTGGTCGTGCTCGGCCTCGTGCTCCAGCAGCATGCGCAGGATGCTCCGCACATTCGGTGCTTTGTGAGTGCGATTCGGCGGCCCACCAGCGATGACATCTTCGGGGAGCAGCCTTTCGATGCGCCGCTTCTCCCACTCGGCGCCGCCGCCCACACGCGCGCTGGAGAGCAGGCGCGGGTTGGCCGCCTGCAAGCCACTCAACAGGTCGTCGCGCGAGATGCCACGATGGCGTGTGACGGCTTTCGCATTGAACGCATCCACATCCGCCAGGGCGCGACGCAACACCGGCGGCAGTTCGCGGTGCGCGCTGATCTCGAACGCGGCGACGGCCCACTCGTCCCAGGCCAGGATGTGCGAGAGCAGGTCGTGGATGCTCCGTTCGCCGGGCAGGGCCGGCTCACGCCAGCGATCCTCCTTGATCTGGTCCGCCAGCGCCAGCGTCGTCAGGCGCCGCTCGCGCAGCCGCCGCACCAGCTCGTCGGTCTCCATCGCCTCGCGCCTCGCTTTCGTCCGCTTCATCTCACCTCGGTTACGCCATCGCCAGGATCATCAGCCTCCGCCCTCTGTGTCCTCTGTGGTGAATTCTTCTATACCTCCCGGCGGCCTTCCAGCGCGCGGCCGAGCGTGCCTTCGTCGGCGTACTCCAGGTCGCCGCCGATGGGCAGCCCGCGCGCCAGCCGCGTCACCTTCATGTCCTGCTGCGCCAGCAGCGGCGCGATGTAGGCGACGGTATAGTCGCCCTCGTAGTTCGGATTGGTCGCCAGGATCACCTCGCGCACCGCGTCATCGCTTCCCGCGCGCTCGCGCACGCGCGCCACCAGCTCGTCTATGCGCAGGTCGCGCGGGCCAATGCCCTCCACTGGGGAGAGCGCGCCGTGCAGCACGTGATAGAGACCCTTGAAGACGCCGGTCTTCTCCAGCGCCAGCACGTCCAGCGGCTCCTCCACCACGCAGATCGCGCCGCGGTCGCGCTGCGGGTTTGAGCAGATCGCGCAGGGGTCGGTCTCGGTGATGTTGAAGCAGGTCGAGCATTGGATGATGCTCTCCTTCACCCGCGTGATCGCCTCGGCCAGCCGTCGCGCCTGGTCGGCGGGGCTGCGCAGGATGAAGAACGTGAGTCGCTGCGCCGTCTTCGGGCCGATGCCCGGCAGCTTGGCGAACTCTTCGATCAGCGCCGCGACTGGCGCCACCGTCGGTTGCATGTTCTGTCCAATACACTAGTCGTCGCTGATTGCCAACGGCGTCGCGGGTGCGGGAGAGAAGGGGCGAGGCCATGCAAAAACTTCGAGGCGCTTTCGAAGTGCGCGGCGCCTCTCTGCTCCTCTGCGTTCTCTGCGACCTCTGCGGTGAGATTTCAGAATCCGAGGCCCGGCGGGAGCTTCATGCCACCGGTCAGCGAGGTCATCATCTTGGCCTGCGCCTCGGACACTTTGCCGAAGGCATCCTGGATGGCCGTCAGCACCAGATCCTCCAGCATGCCCACGTCCTCCGGGTCCACCACGTCTTTCTCCAGCTTGATCGCCGTCACCTCGAACTTGCCGTTCATCGCGACCGCCACCGCGCCGCCGCCAGACGTACCCTCGAACGTGGAATTATGCAGCTCCTCCTGCATCTTCAGCATCTTGTTCTGCATCTGCTGGATGGCCTTATAGTTCAAGCCCATGAGACGGCGTGCTCCTTTCGTCGGCGGCCGCGCGGGCCGCGTGCGCCGGGCCAGCGGATGCCCAGTCGGATGCCCGCCTGGATCCACACACGCCGGTCCCGTCCGGCGCGCTCGCGCACCCCGCATTATACGATATCCGCGCGCCCCCTCCCGCGCCGGAAGCGGCCGATGTGTCTCGTGCGGCGCGCGTGCGGAACGGTTGAGCCGGTCTTGCGGCGGTTGCCACTGCCGCCGCACAATTCGAGTGCGGCGCGAGCAAGAGTTGGCGCCGCTGGTGTTCGTCGTGTCTCGTTGGCTCGTTGGAATGAGAGAGGAGCGTCTCTACTATGGCACTCGCGGAACGTCGCGCCGAAGTCGTCTGGGAAGGCAACCTCACGCAAGGGTCCGGCCGTGTCCACGTCGGCAGCGGGGCGGTCGGCGATCTCCCGGTCACGTTCGCCTCGCGCACGGAGCGCTCCGACGGCAAGACCAGCCCCGAAGAGTTGATCGCCGCCGCCCACGCCACTTGCTTCGCGATGGCGTTCTCGAACACACTCAATTCGGCCGGGTCGCCGCCGGAGAAGCTCACGGTGGATGCGGTCTGCGCGCTGGATCGCGTCGAGGGCGGCCTCAAGATCACCACGATGAACCTGGATGTGCGCGGGCGCGTGCCTGGCATTGACGCGGCGAAGTTCCAGGAGCTGGCCCACAAGGCGGAGCAAGGCTGCCCGGTCTCCGGCGCGCTGCGCAACAACGTGCGGATCAACCTCACTGCCCATCTGGAGCAGTAGCGGCCCACATAGGTTCACTTCCCGTCGCGCATGCCCCGGCCAGCGCATGTGGATCGGCCGGGGCGTTGCGTACTGGTTTCGCCGGAGATCGCGCGGTCGGCGCGGAGAGTCCTCACCTCCCGACCCCTTCTCCGTGCGCGGCGAGGGGGAACTGCTTCGCGGCGGAAACGGCCGCGCTCCCCGCGCGTGGCGCCCCGACTGGCCGCGGCTCTTCCCGCCTCATAGCACCTACGCCACGCCCGAATCCGCCGGCCGTATACGCCAGCAGCGCCAGATTCAGCACAGCTATCAGCAGCGTCGCGAGCACCAGCAGCTCGCCGGCGAGGCCGAGCTGCGCGAGGTGATCCTGCAGGTCTGCGCGCGGCTCGTACAGCGCCACCATCAGGGTCATGTTCAGGAACAGGCTCACGCCCGCCGCCGTGGCGAAGAACGCCGCCCGCCGCTCGTGGATCGCCGCGATCAGGAACAATGCCAGCGCGGGATACAGATACCGCTCGTGCTGCAGCGTTGTCAGATCGAAGAACGCCAATTGAGTCAGGCCCGCGGCGGCGAAGAGCCGACCCGCCGACCCATTCCGCCAGACACCGTATGCCGCCAGCGCGACGATCGGCGCGAAGAGCAGCCACCCCATCACCGTCGGGGAGAGCGAGCCGAGGTAGGGTCGCGCCGCTTCGAGGCGCAGACCCGGACCCAGCAGCCACCACAGGTTGAACGCTTCGTTCGTCGCGTGCGGCGCCTGCTGACCCGACCAGTAGCGCAGATTGTCGAAGAACGCCAGGAGCTGCGGCCGCGGTTGCATGAGGTAGGGCGCTACGATCACAATCGCTGTCGTCGCGGCCCCCGCGCAGAATCGTAGCGCCGCCTGCGCGCCCACCCAGCGCCACAGGTAGACGGCTAGCAGCACGCCCAGCACCGCCGGGTGGGGCTTGAGCAGCACCGTCACCGCGAAGAGCGCGCCCGCGAGCGCCGGCCGCCGCCGCCACGCCGCCAGGAACGCGAGCAGCAGTGGCAGAACAAACACGCCGTCCGTCTGACCCCAGAGCGCGCCATCCATGAGCACGGGCGGGGCGAAGGCATATGCGCCAGAGGCCAGCAGCGCCCAGCGCTCGCCCTTTGCGTGACGCGCCAGCGCATAGATGATCACTGTGATCGCCAGCTCGGCCGCGATCTCAGGGAGCTTCAGGACCACCGCGAAGGCTGGTGACTGAGTGGGATCGTAGCTCGGATGGGCGCCCGCGAGGCCGACGAGCCAGCCGTAGACCGTCACGACCGCGCCCATCAGGTACATGGTCAGCGGGGGATAGTTGGCGAGCGTGAAGCCGCTGCTGTGCAGCGAGTACGACTCACCGAAGTGGTCGCGGACGCTCAGGCCCCAGGCGGCGTAGATCTGTGGATCACCGAAGAAGCCGCCGTAGGGCGCCAGGCAGAGCCGCACGACGAGCGCCAGCGCGAGCAGCGGCAAGAAACGCCTGCCCGCGCCGCTGTCTGCCCACGCCCACAACTGCGCTCCCTGCGCCCGCGCCCAGCCCATCATCACCATCACTCCCGTCCATCCCCGGCTCGAACCGCCGCCACGAGCGGTCATGGGCAGTAACGCACACGTCGCGGACGTGTAACCATCGCCTCCCACTTCTGGCACGGTTGTCCGTTGCGAGATGCGGCAAATTGACAGGCGCGCGCGCGTGTGGTAGCCATAGCGCAGAGACTCGCCCGCCGCATCCCGCTCGCGCCGGCATGCGCCGTCTCCCGCCCGTACAGCCCGCCATCCCCGCGGCCCTTGAGGCCGGAGACGCGAAGGAGCAGCAGCGTGCCCGACGAAGATCAGCCCATGTCATCCTCAAAGCCCGCCAAGCCCACCCGATCACCCAGGCCGGCCAAATCTGCCAAGCCCGCCCAGTCCGCCCAGTCCGCCCAGTCCGCCCAGTCCGCCCAGTCCGTCGAGCGAGTCGCCGCGCCGCGCCTGCCGACGGCGCTCGTCTACGATCCGACGTTCCTCGACCATCACGTGCCCGATGGGTTCCCCGAGGTACCCGCGCGCGTGGCCGGCGCCATCGCCATGATAGACGCGCTGATCGCTGAGGGCAGCCTGCCCGCCGAGCATGTGCCGCGGCTGGACGCGCGGCCAGCGACGAAGGACGAGCTGGGCATGGTGCATCCGCTGGCGCATGTCGAGCGCGTGCGCCACGCCTGTGAGGCCGTGTTGGAATACGGCGGTTACGAGGCGTCACCGCGCCGCTTCGCATCCGATGTCTACGTCTCACCGGGCAGCTACGAGGCCGCGCTGCGCGCCGCCGGGGCGCCGCTCGTCGCGCTGGACGCCATCGGCGAGGGGCGCGCGCGCAATGGCTATGCGCTGGTGCGTCCGCCCGGCCACCATGCGGGCGCCGAGATCGCGATGGGCTTCTGCCTCTTCAACAACGTCGCCGTCGCCGCGCGTTACGCGCAGCGGCGCTGGGGCTGGCGGCGCGTGCTGATCGTGGACTACGACGTTCACCACGGCAACGGCACGCAGGATATCTTCTATGAAGACGGCGATGTGCTCTACTTCTCCACGCACCAGTTCCCCTTCTACCCCGGCACCGGCGCCTCAGCCGAGCGCGGGCGCGGCGCGGGCCTGGGCGCGACGGTGAATGTGCCGCTGCCGGCCGACTCCGGCTGGAGCGTCTACGATCCGATCTTCCGGCAGGTGCTCTGGCCGGTGGCGGACCGCTTCAAGCCAGATGTGGTGCTGCTCTCAGCCGGCTTCGACGCGCACTGGAGCGATCCGCTGGCTGAGATGCGCCTCTCGACCGCTGACTACTCCGATCTCACGCTCGAAGTGGCTGAGATCGCGGATCGCTATTGTGAGGGGCGGCTGGTGGCCGTGCAGGAAGGCGGCTACAACCTGGACGCCATCGCTCAGTGCGCCGCGACCGTCCTGTTCGCGCTGACCGGCAGCGACCGTGTCGTGGATAACCTGGGCGAGGCGCCGCCGATCAACTTCCGCTGGAACGAGGACGCGATTCTTAAGGCGCTCTACGAGCTGCACGACCTGGCCGGCTACCGGCGCAAGCCGCGCCGCCCGATCCTGCCCGAGCAGTACGTGAGGCCGACGGAAGGGTAGTCCTCACCCCCCGGCCCCCGCTCCTCGCGAGGAGCGGGGGAGCCAGAGCGCGCCAGCCGCCGCGCGGAGAGGGGGAATTGCTGGTCCTATGCGGGTGGTCTCACGAAGAACCCCGCTTAGACCGAGGACAGCAGCCGGATGATGGGATGCCCGTCGCGCAGGCTCAGCCAGGGGATCGTCGCGCCGGTGAGGTCGGGGGCGAGCAGCAACACCTGGCCGCCGCGCACGACGAAGATGCGCGCCTGTGGCCCACCGGCCGCGTTGGTGAGCACATCGCTGGCGGCGTCGGCGTCCACGCGGTGCGCCAGCATGCTCATGCCTTGCGCGTCCACCACCCAGAGATCGTGCCCGGCGAAGCGCCCGCCCGCGGCCGAGGCGTCCTGCGTGATGTAGAGCCGCGAGCCGTCGGCGGTGAGGCTGGCCTGAAGCGTGCCGGTGAAGCTGACGTTCTGCGGCGCGGCCGGCCCGCCCAGCGCAATCTCGCCGGACAGAGTTGGCCCTGTTGTGCCGGCATCCAGCACGAAGGCCTGGGCGTCTGGGCTGCCCTTGATGAGCGCTACGCGCGGCGCATCGGCTGTGCCGCCGGAGATCAGGCGTGCCAGCGTGAAGTCGCCAGGCAGCGCCAGCGCCTGGGCTTCCTGCCCGTCGCCAGCACTGAAGCGGCGGATGACGGCGTAGCGGTCGCCCTTCGCGCTCTGGAGCAGCAGCACGTCGAAGAGCCACCTGCCGTCGGGAGAGAGCGCCAGCTCGCCGCCGGAGCCGAGCGCGACGCGCATGTCGCCGGCATCCAACCTGGGGGTCTCGCCGGGGAAGGCCGAGGTAGGCAGGCTGCCCGGCGGCGGCGGCAGGGGGATCGAGGTATCGAGGCCAGGCGCAAGCTCGGCGGTCGGCGCACCGGACGAGGCGTCGAGCGCCAGGGCGCGTGGCTGGCCCGGCACGGGAACGTTGAGGCCGACGTAGACCGTGGAGCCGTCGGGCGCGAGCGCGAGCGCGACGGCCGCCGTATCGGACGTGAGCGCCAGCGGCGCCGCGTAGCGGACGGCGCCCGTAGAGGCGTTCACGGCGACGAGCGCCTGTTGGTGGCTGGCGGTGGGCGTGGTGAGCTCGAAGATGGTGCCGCCGTCGGCGCTGACCGCCACGGCATCGGGGGCATCCGCGCTGCCGGCGGTACGCAGTGTGGCCCCGGCGGATGGGAGCGAGCGCGTGACGGCGCCGGTGCGCTCGTCCACGGCGAGAATCTCAGCTACGGACCACTGGTGGCCCGCGCTGTCCGTGACGGTCACGAGCTTGTCAGTCTGGGCGAAGAGGTGGCCGTGCGGCGCGGCGGCGGGCACCTTCACCAGGCGGTTGGCGGAGCGGGTGACGGTCTGGGCGCCGGCGGCGCCGAGCACGCTCACGAGGATGACGGCCACGAGCGCCGTGATGCCGACGACGGCGGCGGCGGCGAGCGCCCCACCCCGGCCGATGGCGCCCGCGGCATGCCCTACCCCGCGCAGGATACGCCCGCGCGCCGCGTCGCCGCGTACCACGTCGCGCAGATCGGGAACGTATGGCACCGGCTCGCGACCAAGCGAGGCCAGCAGCTCATATGGCCCGCGCAGGGCGCGCGAGCGGGGGCCACAGATGGCGCAGTCGGCGAGGTGTTCGCGCACGGCCTGGGCGACGTTCGGTGGCAGCTCGCCGGCCAGCTCGGCCACGAGTAGCTCCGGGTCGAGCGGACACTGGAGCACCTCGATGTTGCCCCGATTTGGGTGGACCCGCTGGATGCGTATGGACGATTGCGCAACCTCAGGCATCGCTGTGTTCCTCTCGCTGCTGTGCTGATGGCGGCGTGTGATCATGGGAGGCGGCTGCGCTCAGGTGGGCAGGAGCGTGCGGAGCGGTAGCCATCTCGGCGAGCGTCTCCGTTGCGGGAGGCGGGTTGTGCGCCGTCAGCACAGGAACGACTCGCGGGACGGGCGGCAGAGTGCCGGCGGAAGGAAGCACAGCAGGAGCCGTGCCGGGAATATGCGTGTGCGGTGATCGTGATGATGCGGACGATGGCACGTCGCTGATCGGCGTATCGCCGGATATCGCCGGGTCGCCCGCCGTCATCGGGATGAGCGGTCGTGTCAGCACTGGCACGATCCGGACGTCCGGCACATCCGGCATATATGGTGCATCAACTGGCATGGTGAGGCTGTCGGCGTAGTCGTCGTCTGTGTGATGGGTGGGTGGCTCGTGCGTATCAGTGCCATGCGTCTCGCGCGGCTCAACGGTCGTCGCCAGACGAGCGGGTGGTGTCTCCGGCTCAGGCAGGACGAGGGGCAGTGGGCGTGTGAGCACTGGGACGACACGCGGAGCGAAGCTGGTATCCGCCTCCCGCTCGTCTGGCTCATCCGCGAATGGGGTAGGCGCGGGTAGCGCGTCCACGACGCGCTGGACAGATGGCTGGGCGGCCGTGGCATCGGCCACACCCGCGGGTGATGCTGACGTGGCTGTGACCTGCCCGCGCTCTTCCACCTCTTCGACGACCAGTGGCTCTGGCGCAATAGCTGGCTCGGTGTGGGTGGCGGCCTCCGGCGGGGCTTCCGCTGGCGGGGCGGCAGCCTCGACGACGGCCGCGGTGAGGGGTGGCGGGGCATCGGTGGCAACGGCGCGGCGTTCCGCGACGAGGGGATCGTGCGTGGGTGGCAGCGCGGCGGGCGGCATGGTGGCACGGGACCAGAGAGGCAGATCGGGTACGGGCATGGGGGTGCGCCGATCGGCGGTGAGGAAGTCCTTGGGCAGACCGAGGCTGGCAACGGCGGCCTCGTAGCGCGCGGAGAAGAGCTGTAAGCCCTGGACGATGCGGCGGCGGGCGGCGGCGGGCGTGATGCCGAGCGCGCGGGCGACCTCGGCCTGATTGAGGCCGGCGACCAGGTGCAGCGCGAGGCATTGGGCGTCGCCGTAGGGCAGCTCGGCGAGCACGGCGCGCACGATGCGGTAGCGCAGCGCCTCGCGCGGGTCTTCGCGGTCAAGCTCGCTATCAATCGGGTTCGGCGTGGTGGATGCGACGCCGCCGGCCGTGGGCGAATCAGGTGACTGAGGCGCGTCGAGCGGTGCGGTCCGTGGGCCGGCGCCTGTGTCGGGGCGGATGGCGCCACGGGCCGATTCAGGCAGCGCGGACCAGATAAGCTGGCGCACCTGGCGGCGAGTGCTGCCGGTGATCTGAGCGAGGGCGCCCGGGCCGGCACGCATGCGGTCGGAGGCGCCGCCGTGCCCGGCGATGAGCGCGGTGGGGCCGTGTGGGCTGGCGAGCCGCGGGATGCCGGCGGGCTTGGGGTGGCGCAGGGAATCCAGCCCGGATTCGGTGCAGGCGCGCAGCAGCCAGAGGCGCAGGTTCTGGCCGCCGTGTGGGCCGTGCAGGCGGCGCTCCATGCGCACGAAGACGCGCTCGGCGATGGCGGCGGCGAGGTCAGGGCTGCCGGTGAGGCGTGTCAGGTAACGGGTGACGGGAGGCTGGTAGCGCGCGATCAGGGCGGTGAGCGCCCACTCTGCGCCAGCGCGCGCTTGGGCCGCGAGGCGCTGCTCGCGTTCCTGCTCGGCATCCAGATGTGAGACGGGCCCCGGAAACGCATCCTGCCAGACCATCTGCGCCTGCCCTCCCCCTGTGACGTGCGGTATCCCGCCCGCGGCCTGCCCTGTGCTTCCGCTTGCCCTATGGCTACTCCACGCCGCGCCCCCCTGGAGCTCGCCCTTGCCGTCTACGCTGACCACAGCCCGCACGGGCCACTACTGTACCATGACACGCAATGATATGGACGCGCGCCGCGGCACGAAGTTCCCACGCGCTCGTGGGGGAACGCCCGGAAGCTGGCGGGGTGGCGCCCGCAACCACCGCCAGGGCGGATTCACCTACATGTTACTACGAATTCAGGACGCTTCAGGGGGAGCAATCGCTACGCGCATCCGCCATCTTGTTGCCGATTGAGCGGTCGTGAGGCGATCCCATCCCACCCCAATACGATCCCATCCGACGCTTCTACATGTTATATGCCAATCTCGCATGCGGATGAGGTGAGAATCTAGCGGAGATGTGGTGATGCTTCGCGGTGCGGGGACGGATGGCCGCCGTTGACTTTGTTGGTGGATTGGCGATAATGGCGGCAGAGCGGGCGAGCGGGTAGCGCAATACGGAGTGAGATGGAGAGAGGCGGCCACGATGCTGGCGAAGGTATCCACATGCGCGGTGATCGGGCTGGAGGGGGCGCTGGTCGAGGTGGAGGTGGATATCGGCCATGGACTGCCGGCGTTCGCCATCGTCGGGTTGCCGGATGCCGCCGTGAACGAGGCGAAGGAGCGCGTGCGCGCGGCGATCAAGAACAGCGGCGGCATCTTCCCGCTGCGGCGCATCACCGTCAACCTGGCGCCGGCGGACCTGCGCAAGGCGGGGCCGGCCTACGATCTGCCGATCGCTGTCGCAATTCTGGCGGCCTCGGAGCAGGTGGCGCCGCTGGCCGCGAGCGGCGAGACGGCGGCGATGGAGGGTGTGCTCTTCCTGGGGGAGCTGAGCCTGGACGGCGGGTTGCGGCATACCCACGGCATTCTGCCGATGGTGACGCTGGCGCGCGACCTGGGCATGGAGGCGGCGTTCGTGCCGGCGGTGGACGCGCCGGAGGCGGCGCTGGTGGAGGAGGTGACGGTCTACCCGGTGGAGTCGCTGGCGCAGCTGGCGGCGCACCTGCGGGGCGAGCAGCGCATCGCGCCGTTCGTGCCGGATGCGTCGCTCTTGGAGCCGGCGGACGATGGCGTGTACCCGTTCGACCTGGCGGATGTGCGCGGGCAGGAGCATGTGAAGCGGGCGCTGGAGGTGGCGGCGGCAGGGGGTCATAATGTGCTCCTTGCGGGGCCGCCGGGGTCGGGCAAGACGCTGCTGGCGCGCACGGTGCCGTCCATTCTGCCGCCGCTGACGCTGGACGAGGCGCTGGAGACGACGAAGCTGTACAGCGTGAGCGGCCTCTTGGCGGCGGGGGAGCCGCTGGTGACGCGGCGGCCATTCCGCGCGCCGCACCATACGACCAGCCATGCGGGATTGGTGGGCGGCGGGCGCTGGCCGCGGCCGGGGGAGATCAGCCTGGCGCATCGGGGGGTGCTGTTCCTGGACGAGCTGCCGGAGTTCGGGCAGAACGTGCTGGAGGTGCTGCGGCAACCGTTGGAGGATCACGTGGTGACGATCAGCCGGGCGCAGGGGACGGTGACGTTCCCGGCGAACTTCATGCTGATCTCGGCCATGAATCCGTGTCCTTGTGGGTATCACGGTGATCCGGCGCACGAGTGCTCGTGCTCGGCGGGGACCATCGCGCGCTATCAGAAGCGCATCAGCGGGCCGCTGCTGGATCGCATTGACATCCACGTGGAGGTGCCGCGGGTGGAGTATGAGAAGCTGACGGACCGGCGGGATGGTGAGCGCTCGACGGTGGTGCGCGAGCGGGTGATCGCGGCGCGGCGGCGGCAGGGGCGGCGGTTCGCGTCGCTGCCACGGGTGCGCTGCAACGCGGACATGGGGCCGGCGGAGGTGCGGACGTTCTGCGAGGTGGAGGCGGCGGCGCAACCGCTGCTGAAGGCGGCGACGCAGCGGCTGCGGCTCTCGGCGCGGGCGTTCCACCGGGTGCTGAAGCTGGCGCGGACGATCGCGGACCTGGCGGGGGAGGAGACGATCAGGGCGCCGCACGTGGCGGAGGCGCTGCAATACCGTCCGCGAGTGGACGCGGGATGAGGGGGACGACGGAGAATTACCACAGAGGACACGGAGGAAGGGGCAATGTTGACCATCCCAGTCAACATTGCCGTTTTTGCCGCTTTTCACACGTGTGTTGGGTCTCCTTTCGTGCTAATCGCTGAATTCAAGGGAGTTTGCGGGGATCAGCCACTTGACGTTTCGCGTTATGGATGGCAAAAGCGGCAAGAAACGGCAACGATCTGGCAAGGGGATATTGCCGTTTTGCAGCGGGATGGGAGAGCTCTCGCCTCTGATCCCTCTCATGCGCGGATGAGAGGGGGTGGATGCGGGCATGGGGGCGGCGATATGCGGTTGGAAAGGTGCTACGCACGATGAGCGCCGGCTTCACTATAGAACATATATCGAGAATAATCAAGTGGGGGTGGGGATGGTGGTAGGATGGTGCGGGGCGGAATGAGGGGTGTGAGGCGCGTGACGGGCGCGATTGGAGGATTGATATGGCAGCGGGAACAGTAAAATTGACGGTCTCGTTTGATGCGCTCATCGAGGCGATCACGACGTTGAACCTGGAAGAGAAGCAGCGATTGCTCGACGTGCTCGAAGAGCAGGTAGGGCAAGCCGAGGAAGATGCCTGGGAGCAGGATCCCGTCTTTCGTGCGGAACTGCAGGAGGCGCGGGATGCGTATGAGGCCGGCGACTACGTGACACTGGACGAGTATCTGGCCGAGCGGAAGGATACGGCCGGAGAAGTCTGATGCGCTATCATGTCACTGTGCCAAGACCGGTGCGGAAGCGTATTGAGGCCCTGCCAATCCATATCCGTTCGCGTGTGCTGGCGGACGTGTCAGGACTTGGAGATGATCCACGACCGCGGGGCTGCCTGAAGCTCCAAGGAGTGGAGGGGAATATCGTATCCGCATCGGAAACTATCGGGTACGGTATTCGGTGCATGACGACAGCGCGACAGTCGTGTTGATTGACTGCCGCCACCGCAAGGACGTGTATCGGGGCGGCTGATGAAATGCGGTGAGCGCGGCGAGCCAGAGTGGAAAGGGCGCGAACGGTGGCCGAGGATGTGATCGTGATCGGCGGGGGCATCGTCGGGGCGAGCGCGACGTATGCGCTGGCGCGGCGGGGCGCGCGGGTGACGCTGGTGGATCGCGGCGACGTGGGGCAGGCGACGGCGTCCGGCGCGGGCATTCTCTCGCCGGGGGCGAGCATCCGCCCGCTGCCGGCGTTCTTCGCCATCGGGCGGCCGGCGTCGGCCTATTACGATACGCTGCTGGCTCAGCTCGCGGAGGACGGCGAGACGGAGACGGGCTACGCGGTGGCCGGGCTGCTGCACGTCGCGACATCCGCGGAGGAGGGGGCGCGACTGCCGGAGCTGGCGCGGCTCTTTGTGGAGCGGCGCGCGGCGGGGTTCGGGCAGGTTGGGGACGTGTCGGAGATCACGGGGGATGAGGCGCGGGCGCGCTTCCCGGCGCTGGGGCCGGCCATACTTGGCGCGGTGGCGACGACGGGCGCGGCGCGGGTGGATGGGCGGCTGCTGCGCGACGCGCTGCGGCGGGCGGCGGAGCGGCGTGGGGCGCGGATCGTGATCGGGGATGCGGCGCTGGAGATCGCGGCGGCAGGCGGGCGGGTGGATGCGGTGCTGGTAGGCGGCGAGCGGCAGGCGGCGGGGACGGTGATCGTGGCGGGTGGGGCGTGGTCGGCGGCGCTGGGGGAGGCGCTGGGCGTCGCGCTGCCGGTCTTCCCCCAGCGCGGGCAGATTGCACATCTGGCGCTGCCGGGGAGCGTGACGGGCGGCTGGCCGATTGTGGTGGGCTTCCATGCGCACTACCTGCTGACGTTCGCGCCGGAGCGTGTGGTGGCGGGGGCGACGCGCGAGAGCGAAAGCGGCTTCGATGCGCGCATGACGGCGGGCGGGGTTCACGAGGCGCTCGTGGAGGCGCTGCGGGTGGCGCCGGGGCTGGGGGGGGCGACGCTGGTGGAGGTGCGCATCGGGCTGCGGCCGGCCAGCCCCGATGGGCTGCCGCTGCTGGGGTGGCTGCCAGGGTACGACAATGTGCTGGTGGCGACGGGGCATGGCCCGTCAGGGTTACAGCTAGGGCCATATTCGGGCGCGGTGGTGGCGGGGCTGGCGCTGGGCGAGCCGGCGCCGTTGGCGCTGGAGCCATTCGCGGTGGAGCGGTTTGCGCGGGCATGAGTTGGTGTATTAGGATGAGCCGGCAGCCGCGAACGGCCGGCGTACGGGGAGTGGTGCATGAATGCCCTATGGAACCGCGACGACCGGGCCGGATGCCGTATCACGCAACAGTGGACTGAGAGGGGCCATATGAGCTACACATGCATCACTATCGATCCGGCACGGATGGGCGGCGTGCCGTGCTTGCGCGGATTGCGTATCCCGGTGGCGGCGGTTGTGGAGATGGTCGCCGAGGGAATGAGCGACGCTGAAATCCTGGATGCCTATCGGGACTTGGAGCGGGATGACATCCGCGAGGCCCCACGCTACGCCGCGGTAGAGATATAGAACGGATGCGGTGAGGTCCGTTATAGCGCCGAATCGCGGCTGCTTAGCTTCGCCCTCATCGGCGCACCAGCACCTGCGATGGCTCGACGATCACCAGCGTATCTCGCAAGGACTGGCCTTGCAGACTTCGCAACGCCGCCAGGATGCGACGCATCTTATTTTCGCGCGGCCACTCCCGCGGTAATTCGACGAGGATGACGCCAGCGTGCGGGGAAGGAAATTGGCCTGTATCGCGTTCGAGGTCGTGGTCTTGCGTGATCAGCGTCGCATTCGCGGCTCGCGCATAGGCAAAGACATCCGTGTCTGGGCACGTACGCAGCCCGACATCATAGGCGTGTTCCGCTTCGTAGCCGGCCGCGCGCAGGTAGGTCGTGAGGCGTGCGGGAAGGTTCTCATCGAGGAGGAAGCACCACCGCGCCAGATCATCAGCCGGCAGAGACAGTCGTCGAGCTGAGCATCCGCGCGGCGTACGCCAGCGCGGCGCGAATCTGTTCGTCTGTCAGATGGTAATCGTCCCTGATCTCGTCGAAACTTGATCCGCCGGCCAGCTCGCCCACCACGACCTCGGTGGGAACACGTGTCCCGGCGATCACCGGGCGCCCGTGGACGATGCTCGGATCGACCGTGATCCCAGGAAAGACTTCCGCTGCCATCGCTCGCTTCTCCTCGCGTACGGTCCGTACCACGCAGGCCCCATGCGGCGGGCCACACGGCTATTCTACCCCGTCCGCACGCTCGATGGAATGCGCATACCCGCTCGTGCTCGCCCGGCCGTTGCCTCATCGCCACCATCGCAATGAGACCGTTAGGGATGGACATCTACCGCGGAGTAGATATACTGTTACCCGCGCGCGTACTCTCTACCAAGCCGCAGGGAGCCGCTGCATTCCCGCGGCGTCGGCGCATGCATAGAGGGACGAGAAGCATGTCAGGAGACTTGACCAGATACGGGAACGCCGGGAATGGCACTGGGCCGCAGCGGGGTAACGGCTCGGGGCCGATGGCGGACGTCAGCACGCTGTATACGGGGCTGCTGATGGATCCGCGCGGGGACGTGAGCGAGGTGCATACGAGCCTGCTCTCGCTGGACACACCTTCGGTGGCGACGGTGCGCTACCAGGTGTTGCGCCAGCATATGCAGGAATCGGCGCGGCTGCGTAAGCAGGCGGAAGAGCTGCAAGCGGCGATTCTGCTGGAGGGGCAACGGGTGCAGGGCTACATCCAGCAGTGCCTCGCCTTGCAGCGCCAGCCGACGCGCTCGCCGGCCGAGCACACGCAGCTCGTGCAGCTCAGCGATCTGCTGACGGAGCGGTTGGCGGGGCTGGCGCGCATGCGCCACCAGTTCCAGCAACTCGTCGCGGAGGCGCGCTCGCACGAGGATGCGATCACGCGCGTGCTGAGCGGCGGCGCGGCACAGGGGTAGGCAGGCGGCCGCTGGCGGCGGAACGCCCGCTCGCTCCAGGCACGCACCAACAGAATCAACAGAATCGCACGTGATCACACGTGCCGGGGAAGCCGCGCGTGCCGGCAGGGCATAGGCGCGCTCGTGCTCATACGGTGGCCGATGGATCGCGCGCGCCCACACTCGTTCGCGACGTTATATGCGGCATATGCGGCCTGCAAAGGGGTGTTCCGCGCCGTGCGCGTACCCTACGCACAATTCCTGAGGATCGGCCGGTACGAATGCCCGGACGCCTTGCGGAACACACGGCCGTGCTGACATAACTGCATAATGCAGATAGATGGCGGCATAGTCTCCCCGATTACACCACCACAGCTCTGCCCGGCGGCGTCCCTGGGTTCTTCCCATGCGGCGCCGCCCTTCTTGGCTCTTTTCGCGGCCCGTGGCGCTGAAGTGCCGGTGCGCGGCCGACGGGCTGAAGCCTCACGAGTAGGCGGACAATGCGACACGACTCGGTGTGAGAAGTCGCGACATAACGCGCTCACCGCGTGTGTAACACGCCCGCGTATACTTTTGCACCTGGCCGTTTCTCTCCGCCCACCCCCAATATCCCCCAAGGATCGGAGCGAAAGGTCCGCGGCAACGCATGTCGCCCAATTGTGCGTTGCCGCATTTTTTTGCCCTGCGCGGCGTGAATATCGGTGTTGCCGTCGCTAGGATGTGCGGCATAGCCCTTCCCTTCTCTCGCGGTGGCGTGTATACCTGTGCTGTGAGATGCGGTGAGCGCATCAGCGCAGTGGATGTTCTACCGCGATCGACACAGAACGACGTGGACATCTGATTGAGCTCTTGTCGGAGAGCCGGAACCCGCCGGCCAGCGTGCGGAGGAGAGAACCATGTCGGACGAGCGGAACGTCGCCGGCGGGCAAGGCGTGACGGGTGAGACGCACGAGGCGGAGACGCGAACCAGCCAGGAGGAGGTGGCGGCGGGGATGCGTGTGGTGACGATCTCACGCGAGTATGGCAGCGGTGGCGGTGAGATCGCGGCGCGACTGGCCGCGCAGCTGGGCTGGGAGCTGATTGACCACGACGTGGTGGCGCGGGTGGCAGAGCAACTCGGCGTCTCGCTGGCGGCGGCGGAGGCGCACGACGAGCGGCCGGAGAGCCGGGCGGATCGGGTGCTGGCGAGCCTGCGCGCGCTGGAGTTCAACCTGCCCACAGCGCAGGATGTGCCGCCGCTCTTGGAGCCGCGCGACTACGCGGAGGCGCTGGCGCAGGTGGTGCGCGGCGCGGCGGCGGCCGGGAACGTGGTGATCGTGGGGCGGGCCGCGCAGGTGCTGCTGCGCGAGCGCCGTGATACGCTGCACGCGCGCATCGTCGCGCCGCTCGACTGGCGCATCGCCTATGTGATGGGCCGCGAGCGGCTGGATCGCGCCGCGGGGCAGAAGCGTGTGCAGAGCAAGGACACCGACCGCATGCGCTACTTACAGCTACGCTTCCAGGTGCACGTCGAGGACGCGCACCTCTACGATCTGGTGCTGAACACAGGCGCGATCGGCCTGGACGCCTGCGTGGAGCTGATCGCGCACGCGCTGGACGCGAAGGCGGCGCGGCTGCGCCTGCCGGTGGAGGCGCTGGGGCCGGGCGAGGGTCTGCCGGCGTACCCTGATCGCCCACGCGATCTGCCGGTGCCGGATCGGCCAGTGGAGTCCTGAGCGCATGGGAATAGATCGGGCACATGCGAGCGGCACGCGCTGATAGGCGTAGTGGGGAAGGGGCGCGGCGTGGAGCGGGCGTATTACGAGGAGCCGGCGGCGGCGTTCGCGCGGGCGCGGCTGCGTGATCTGATGGCGGGAACGATGGGAACAGTGGAACCGGTGCTGATGGACGAAATGGATCGCGCGCTGCTGGATCGCCCGCTCGCGGAGCTGACGGACGAGGAGCGGCGGCGGCTAATCGCGATCGGGCTGGATGCGGGGCTGCGGCCGCACCGCTTCAAGCGGGCGATGGAGCTGCCGCGCGTGCGCCGGGCGCTGGGCATCTTGCGGGGGCTGGGGCCGGCGGAGCTGCTGGACATCGGCAGCGGGCGCGGCGTCTTCCTCTGGCCGCTGTTGGACGCCTTCCCAATGCTGCCGGTGACGGCGGTGGACCTGCTGGAGTATCGTGTGGCGGACCTGCTGGCGGTGCGGGCGGGCGGGGTCGAGCGGCTGGCGGCGGTGCGGGCCGATGCGCGGGCACTGCCGTTTGTGGATGGCGGCTTCGACACCGTGACGGCGCTGGAGGTGCTGGAGCACATCCCGGAGACGGAGCGGGCGCTGGCGGAGGTCTGCCGTGTGGCGCGGCGCTTCGTCGTGCTCTCCGTGCCGAGCAAGGCGGACAACAACCCCGAGCACATCCATCTGTTCGATACGAAACGGCTGGAGGCGCTGCTGCGCGCGGGAGGGATGGCGCGAGTGAGCGTCGAGTACGTGCTAAATCATCTGATCGTGGTGGCGCGGAAGGGGTGACGAGGAGATTATCACCGCGGGGGATGCAGAGCACACAGAGGGCAGAATGAGGTTTCAGGCGGTTGCGAGGGGATGAGCGACAATTCATATGGAGAGCATCTACAAGTATCCGCGCACGCGGCACGTCGAGGGGTCGGGCTTGCAGCCGGGGGATGAAGACCTGGCGGTGGCGCCGTTCGCGGCGCTGGCCGGGCGGCATCTCGTCGTCGAGGAGAAGATGGACGGGACGAACAGCGCGATCAGCTTCACGCCGGAGGGGCGGCTGCTCTTGCAGAGCCGCGGGCATTACCTGGCGGGCGGGCCGCGCGAGCGCCAGTTCGATCTCTTCAAGCGCTGGGCCAGCCGCTACGCGGGCGAGCTGTGGGAGGCGCTGGGGTCGCGCTACGTGCTGTACGGTGAGTGGCTCTACGCCAAGCACACGATCTACTATACAGACTTGCCGCACTATTTCCTCGAGTTCGATGCGCTGGATACGGTGGATGGCGTGTTTCTGAGCACGGCGCGGCGGCGCGCGCTGCTGCGGGATACGCCGTTCGTCGCGCCGGTTCACGTGCTCCATGAGGGGGAGATCGCGTCGCATGCGGCGTTGCGGACGCTGATTGGGCCGTCGCGCTTCATTGCGGGCGGTCCAGGCGATGCGCTGGCGCGGCTGCGGGCCGAGGCGGCGGCGCGTGGGCTGGATGCGGAGCGCGCCATGGCGGAGACGGACGCGAGCGGGCTGATGGAGGGGCTGTACATCAAGGTCGAGGAGGATGGGGTAGTGCGGGAACGCTATAAGTTCGTGCGTCGTGACTTCCTACAGACAGTGATTGACTCCGGCAGCCATTGGATGGAGCGGCCGATCCTGCCGAACGGGCTGCGGCCGGGTGTGGAGCTGTTCTAGGAGAATGAACCGCAGAGGGCAGAGAGGGCAGAGAGAGACGGAGAACGACCACAGAGGACACGGAGGAAAAGGAGAGGACGAGAACGAGAACGAACACGGAGGCAATGGATGGTCACGGATGGTCACGGAGGGAGGACGAGGTGGAGCGGATGGAGCGCGCCGCGAATCGGGACGGGAGACCGCTGATGGTCGTCGCGCTCGTCATATCTCGTGCCAGCCGCGCACTACATCGAGCAAATGATCGCGGTTGGCGGCGAGCCAGGCATCGCGCTCCAGCGCATAGGCGACGCGGGCGAGGATGGACTCCGCGCTACTGAGTCCCTGCTGATAGCGGGCGAGCCGATGCAGCAGGCTGCCGATGGCGCGCAGCCGCAACAGCGCGGGGATGGCGTCAAGCTCGGTTGGTGTGGGCGGCAGCACAGATGCGTAACCACGGCCGAAGGCGGCGATCACGTCCCACTCGCGGCCGGTGCCGAGGAAGTGGGCGGGCCACCAGGTGAGCGGGGCGGCCAGCTCGGCAACGCGCAGATCGGGTCCGGCGAACTCGAAGTCGAGGATGGCAGTGACGCGCGTCCCCTCCATCAGCACGTTCCCTGGGTCGTAGTCGCTGTGGATGAGCTGTTGGGGTAGCGCGGCGTAGAGAGCGGGCATCTCGCGCTCGACATCATGCAGCAGGGCGGCCAGCCGGGCGCGATCCGCGTTGGGGATGCCCAGCGCGGCGAGCGGGGCGAGTGGATCGCCATCTGGTGCGAGGCCCAGGCGGCGGCGCAGTTGGCCCATCGGCGGCGGGGCTGTGGCGGCGATCTCGGCCGGCAGCGTGACACGCGCCAGCGCGACGTCGAGGGTGGCGAGCGCGTGCCCGGCGGCCTCCGTCCGCGCTGGATCGCCGGGGTTGGGGTGGTCGCCGGGGAAGAAGGGCGTCAGTGTGGCGAGCGCCTCTCTTCCCGCCGCATCTGGTAAGCGCGCGAATAGCTCACCGCTGCGTGTGAGGATGGGCGCCGGTACGGCGAACGGCAAATGCTGATCCACCAGCGCGGCGAGGATTGCGCTCTCGTAGCGCAGGCGGGCGGCATCCGTATGGTTCTCGTAGACGCGCAGGACGTAGGCGTCACTGGGAACGGGCGTCACAACGTGATAGACGCGATTGTTGGTGCCGCCGGCGAGTGGAGTACGGCACCAGGGGCCGGGGATCGCCCAGGCAGGAGCCAATAGAGCGGCGAGCGGAAGCGCGTGCCGACCGGGACCACAACAGACGTCGAGCAACGTCCGGTAGGATGGCGGCGGCAGGTGGCGCGCGAGGAAGTCCAGCTCTTTCTCGGTCTGGTGCGGCCAGTAGGTGCGCAGGAAGGTGTCGAACCAAACGGACGAGTAGTCGTTGACTGGCATGGGGGTACAGCTCCCAGTTACCTTATAGCATGCTTCACGTGAAACATTGCATTGGGACGGCACGCGCCAAGTATACTGCTCGCGCCGCAAGACCGCGGCAAGCTGAAAGACAGGTGGCGTATGGAGAACGTGGGCGAGGGCTGGCGGTTCCCACACATCCCACAGCCGCCGGAGTGGACAGTGGAGTGGGAGGCGATTGCCGCCCGGTTTGCCTGGGTGCGGGCGCTGGCGGAGACGCCGCAAGAGCCGGCGCACCACGCGGAGGGCGATGTCGCCACGCACACGCGCAAGGTTGTGGAGGCACTGGCGGGCATGGAAGCGTGGCGCGCGCTGCCGGCGGACGAGCGCGGCATCACCTTCGCGGCGGCGCTGCTACACGACGTGGCGAAGCCCGCCCGCACGCGCGTCGAGCCGGACGGGCGCATCACCTCGCCGGGACACGCGCGCCTGGGTGAGCGCCTGGCGCGGGCGATCCTCTGGGGAGGCGACGGGCTGGATGCGCCCGCGCCGCTCCCCGCGCGCGAGACGATCTGCGCGCTGGTGCGCTTCCACGGCCTGCCGCTCTGGCTGCTCGACAAAGCCGATCCCGTGCGCGCCGCCGTCGAGGCGAGCCCGCGGGCGCGGCTGGATCTGGTGGCGTTGGTGGCGGAGGCGGATGTACGTGGGCGCATCGCGGCGGATCGCGACGCCTTGCTAGAGCGGGTGGCGCTCTTTCGCGCGTTCTGCGAGGAGTGGGGGTGCTTGCGCGCGCCCTACGCCTTCGCCAGCGACCACGCCCGCTTCGTCTACTTCCACGAGCGCAAGGCCGATCCCGCCTACGCGGCCTACGACGACACGACCTTCGAGGTGATCCTGATGTCCGGCCTGCCGGGCGCGGGCAAGGACACCTGGATCGCGCGGAACCATCCCGACCTGCCGGTGGTCTCACTGGACCGCATCCGCCGCGAGCTGAAAGTCGCGCCCGACGAGGACCAGGGCGCGGTGGCACAGGCGGCGAAGGCGCGGGCGCGCGAGCTGCTGCGCCGGCACGAGCCGTTCATCTGGAACGCGACCAACGTGACACGCGCGTTGCGCGGCCAGCTCGTAGACCTCTTCGCGTCCTACGGCGCGCGTGTGCGCATCGTCTACGTGGAAGCGCCGCATGCGGAGCTGCTGCGCCGCAACGAGCGACGCGAGGCCAGCGTGCCGGGGCCGGTGATCGCGAAGCTGGCGCGCAAGCTGGAGATACCTGATCTCACCGAAGCGCAGACGGTCGAGTGGGTATGGGAGGAGTAAGCGAAAGTTGATACAATGAGCCCAAGGGCTGGCGACATAGATATGGGAGAGTCGCTATAGAAACCGTGACAATCGAGCAGATCGAGGAGCGATTGCGCCGGCTACCGCCGGCGAAGCTCGCGGTGGTCTTCGATTTCGTATCCTATCTCACCGAGCGCGATGCGCAAGGTGAATTGACGGATGTGCTGCTTGCCGCGGAGTCGAGCCTGCGCAAGGACTGGGAGCGACCGGAGGAAGACGCCGTGTGGAGGTATCTCTGAGGCAGCGACAGCTTCCGATCAAAGACGAGCCGTGAGCTTATCGTACTCTGTGTGAGTGCCGATCCAGAACGACAGCATGATCGTCTGACCGTGGTCGTCGGTCGTGCGCAAGGCGAGCGTGCGGTAGGAAGTATTGATGCGCGCGGACCACACGGGTTGTTTCGTACCCTTTAGCGGCTTGAGGTTGATGTTCGGATAGTCGGGATTGGTTTTGTAGAGCGCGTATTGTTTATGAGCTACGGCGTGGATGTCTGCCGGCAAAGCCGCCAGCAGCGTCCAGAATCGTTCCGTGGCGCGGTCGATCATAGCGCGTCGTCACCGAACACATCGCTCAGCGGGCGCGTCCTCGCCGCTCTGAACTCGGCGAGAGCGTCTATGGCCTCGGAGCGAGCGGGATCAGCCAATAACTGCTCCCAGCGCAGATCGTTCAGCATTTCTTCGATCTGGGCGGCCAGCGCATCCTGCTCCTCCGCTGGCAACTGCTCCGCATGTTGTGCGGCATCTTCTATCCGGGAGATTGCCTGACGCAGTCGCTCAGTCATCATGGTGCCTCATTGATTCATCTTGCGGTTTCGCCGGCATTGTATCATCTCGCCCTTCTTCAGGTATGCGTTACCACACGATGCTTGGCCTCTCTCTTGCGAACTCGCCGCGCGAAGCGACACATGCGCGGCGGAGTGGGAGAGGAGACGGCGACATGGCACTGCGAGGCGTGATCCTCGATGTGGACGGCACGCTGGTGCTCAGCAACGACGCGCACGCGCACGCCTGGGTCGAGGCATTCCGCGACGAAGGCGGCCGCGAGGTGCCGTACGCGCGCGTGCGGCCGCTGATCGGTATGGGCGGTGACAAGCTGATCCCGACCGTCGCGCCGGACCTCTCCAGCGGCGTGGGCCTGGGCAAGCGCATCGCCGAAGCGCACGATCACATCTTTCTGGATCGCTATGCGCCGCGCCTGCAACCGGCGCCCGGCGCGCGCGAGCTGGTGGAGCGGCTGCACGCGGTGGGGCTGAAGACGGTGGTAGCCAGCTCGGCCAAGCGCGATGAGCTGGCGGCGCTGCTGAAGGCGGCGCGGGTGGATGACCTATTGCGCGAGACGACGAGCGCGAGCGATGCCAAGGAATCGAAGCCGGACCCGGACGTGGTCGGCGTCGCCCTCAAGAAGATCGGCCTGCGCGCGAACGAGTGCCGCATGATCGGCGACACACCCTATGACGTGGAGGCCGGCGGGCGCGCGGGCGTGCCGGTGATCGCCGTGCGCTGCGGCGGCTGGACGGACGTGGGGTTGCGCGGCGCCGTCGCGATCTACGACGACCCGGCGGACCTCGAGGCGCACCTGGCCGCGTCACCACTGAGCGAGGCGCTACGCCACCCGCCCACGGATGACGTGCCCACGATGGGCACGGCGGCGGGCTAGCGTGTCGAGAGCGAGCTGCATCACCCCGCGATTCGCTCGCTGTGCGGAGTACTATGTCACCGCTGACCGCTCGCCGACGCTGTGATATAGTAGCGGTGCCGCGACATAATGGCGTATGCCACGAAACAGACTGGCTCAACGTTGCGTCTGTCTCAGCGGTCCGGCATGCGAGTTGCTGGCACCGCGTATGCACCGAACGCTCGCCACAGACCGCGAGTGTTAGAGCATACTTTCTCTCCTGATCCCCTATACCCCGCACATCCACCTGGATGAACTGGAGCGGACAATGGATTCCCCCCTCGAAGGCGGTCAGAAGCCGCTCTCCGAGCTGCCTGCCTCGTCTCTATCCACCCTCGCGCCCGCGCCTGCCCTCGGCCCAGCAACAACCCTGGAAGAGGCGAACCGGCTGCTGCGCGAGAGCGAAGAGCGCTTTCTGGCGCTGGTGATGGCGACGGCGCAGCTCGTCTGGACGACGCCGCCCGACGGATTGGTGATGGATATGCCGCTCTGGCGCGCGTACACCGGCCAGACCGTCGAGCAGGTGCGCGGCTGGGGCTGGCTCGACGCGGTGCATCCCGACGAGCGGGAGCGCGTGCGCGCGGTCTGGGCCGGCGCCGTTGCCGCGCGCACGATCTACCAGGCGGAGTATCGCCTGCGCCGCCACGACGGCGTGTACCGCTACTTCCTCGTGCGCGCCGTGCCGGTGCTGGATGCGGCGGGCGAGCTGCGCGAGTGGGTCGGCGTTCACACCGACATCACCGAGCGACACTGGCTCGAAGAGACGCAGCGGCGGCTCGCTCAGGAGACGGCGGCGCGCGCCAACGAGCTGGAGACGGTGATCGAGGCGATGGCCGATGGTGTGGCTGTCTACGATGCCGCTGGGCACATGCGTCGCGTGAACACGGCCGGCCGCCAGATCTTCGGCTTCGATGTGCTGCCGCCGGATTACGCCACGCTGTCCATGGACGAGCGCGAGCACATGCTGGGGCTGAGGAACGAGCAGGGTGAAGCGCTCGACGGCGCGGATTGGCCCATCGCGCGGCTACTGCGCGGTGAGACATTGCGCGGGGCGACGGGACTGGATCTGGTGCGGCGGCTGCCGGATGGGAGCGAGATCTTCATCAACCTGAGCGGGGCGCCGCTGCGCGACGCCGAGGGGCGCGTGCTGGGCGCGGTGGCGATTGCGCGCGATGTCACCGGGCGCCGGCTGTTGGAGCGCCGCCTGCACGAAACGCTCGATGCGCTGCTGGCGATGGCCGAGACACTGGTGCGGCCCGAACCGGCAGAGACGATGGCGTACGAGGTCGCGCGCGAAGGGATGCTGGCCCAGGAGTACGATGTTGCCCACCAACTGGCCGAGCTGACGTGTCGTGTGCTCGGCTGCCGGCGCGTCAGCATCGCCGTCCTTGATCCCGTGACACAGATCGCGCGCCCGCTGACCGTTGTTGGCCTCACGCCGGAGCAGGAGCCGCACTGGTGGGCGGAGCAGCAGCGGCGGCAGACACGGCTGGGCGAGGGCATTGCCCCGGAGCTGATGGCGCGCTTCCTGGCGGGCGAGCCGCTCGTGGTGGACATGACCGCGCCGCCCTACAACGAGCTGCCAAATCCGTATGGTGTGACAACCGTGCTGGCCGCGCCGATGCGCATTGGTGATGCGCTGGTGGGCACACTCACGCTGGACTATAGCGGCGAGCGGCACCAGTTCACCCGTGAGGAGACGCTGCTGGCCGGGGCGGTGGCGAAGCTGGCGGCGCTGGTGGTGGAGCGCGAGCGGCTGCTGCGCGAGGCCGCGGCGGCCGAGGCCAACACGCTGGCGCTGCTCGAATCCAACCGGCGCATGGACGAGTTCCTCAGCATGGCGAGCCACGAGATGAAGAACCCGGTGGCGGGCATCAAGCTGAACGTGCAGCTTGCCGCGCGCCGGCTGGAGGCGGGCGCGGAGGGCGTACGGCGCGCGCGTGATCTGCTGGAGCGCACAGAGCGCCAGCTTGCGCGCCTCTCACGGCTGGTGGAAGACCTGCTGGACGTCTCGCGCATCCAGGCTGGCAAGCTGGAGATGCGGCCGCATGTGTGCGATCTGGTGGCGATTGTGCGCGAGGTGGTGGAGGAGCAGCGGCAGGCGTGGCCAGGTCGCGTGATCACGTTGATGGGCGTACACCGCAAGCCCGTGCCGATCCACGCGGATGCCGACCGCATTGGGCAGGTCGTGACCAACTTTCTGACGAATGCGCTCCGTTACTCCTCTGAGGAGAAGCCGGTCGAGGTGCGTCTCTCCATGCGCGACGGCGTGGCGCGCGTGGCCGTGCGTGACCAGGGTCCGGGGCTGCCCGAGGAGGAGCGCGAGCGCATCTGGGAGCGGTTCCACCGCGCGCCCGGCGTCGAGGCGGTCAGCGGCGGTGGCGGCGGGCTGGGGATGGGCCTGCACATCAGCAAGACCATCGCCGCGTGGCATGGCGGGCAGGTCGGCGTGGAGAGCCAGGTCGGCGCCGGCTCGACCTTCTGGTGTACGCTGCCTCTCGCGACAGAGCCGATCACGGAGCCGATGACGGAGCCGCCCGCCTAAGCACATTCAAAGAAGTTGTGTGTGTGGTGTATGCGGGTGGCAGGAGGCATCAGATGAAGCCCATTGAGATCATGGACCTCGCTGCCGAGCACCTCACCGAACTGGCCGACCTCTAGCGGACGACCCGGAGCACTCGCTTGCGTACCCGAACGCGGATGGTGCTATTGGCGGAGCGGACCAGCATCTGAGCGCCTCGGCCATCGCGGCGATTGTTCGTGAGAGCGAGGAGACCGTGCGCCGCTGGCTCAAACGGTATCAGGCCGAAGGCGTGGACGGCTTGCGCGGCCAGCACCGCGGTGGGCATCCCGCCACCGTGACGGACACTGACCGCGAGCAGGTGCTCTCCGCCGTGCGCCGGCACCCGCGCAGTCTGGGCCAGCCGTACGCGCTATGGATCTTGCAACGCTTGGCTGATTACTTGATTGGGGGGGCGCAACGTGTACCCATACGTCGGTCAGCGCGCACCCATCAGCTCTGCCAGACGCTTGCGCAGGAAGCGGCGCTCGATGCGGTTCTGGCAGAGCGCCAGGGCGCGGCGATAACTCTCGGCGGCCTCGTCGTGCCGGCCGGCGCGGCGCAGCAGATCGGCGCGGGCTGAGTGATAGAGGTGATAGTGATCCAGCGCCTCGGCGAGCCGGAGTTGATCGAGCAGGGCAAGGCCACACTCCGGCCCGCCGCTCATGGCGACGGCGGCGGCGTGGTTCAGCTCCACCACCGGCGAGGGCGTCATGCTGGCGAGCCGTCCGTAGAGTAGCGCGATCTGCTGCCAGTCGGTCGCCTCGGCGTGCGGCGCCTGCGCGTGTAGCGCGGCGATGGCCGCTTGCACCTGATAGGGACCGGGGCGGCGCAGCGCGAGCGCGCGGTCCAGCAGGGCCGTGCCCACCGCGATCTCGTCGCTGTCCCACAGCGCGCGGTCTTGATCTTCGAGCAGCACGAGGTCGCCCGCGGCATCCACGCGGGCGCGACGCCGTGCGTGGTGCAGCAGCATCAGCGCCAGCAGGCCGAGCGCCTCCGGATCCTCGGCGAGCTCCGGGTCGCCGGTCAGCAGATCGATCAGCACACGGGCGAGGCGGATGGCTTCCGCGCAGAGATCATGGCGGATGAGCGCGTCGCCCGCTGTGGCGGCGTAGCCCTCGTTGAAGATGAGGTAGAGCACGGCCAACACGCCGTCCAGCCGTTCGGGCAGCAGATGGGCCGGCGGCACGCGATACGGGATGCCGGCGTCGCGGATCTTGCGTTGGGCGCGCACCAGCCGCTGCCGCATCGCCGTCACCGGCACGAGAAAAGCGGCGGCCACCTCGGCGCTGGAGAGGCCGCCGAGCGTGCGCAGCGTCAGCGCGACGCGCGCCTCCAGCGCGAGCGCGGGGTGGCAGCAGGTGAAGATCAGCTTGAGCCGCTCGTCGGGGAACGGCGCCGCGTCGTCATCGTGCGGGCTGGCGGCCCCGGTTTGCTCCAGTTCCGTAAGCGCCTGGAGCGCCTCTTGCTTGCGCAGCAGCGTGGCGTCGCGGCGCAGGCGATCAATCGCGCGGCGTCGCGCGATCTGGGTGAGCCAGGCCGGCGGATTGCGTGGGACGCCCTCCACCGGCCACTGGCGCAGCGCCGCGAGCATGGCGTCTTGCAGCGCATCCTCGGCCAGCGCGAAATCGCCGGTGGCGGCGATCAGCGTGGCGAGGATGCGCCCCGACTCTTCGTGGAAGGTGTGCTCGACGACGCTCGCGGCGCTCTCCATAGTCTCCCTCGAAGACCGAACGGACCGGATAGTGGCCGCCCAGATTGTCTCGATCAGTCGAACTCCATCACCGGGCGAACCTCGATGGAGCCAACGGCGGCGCCGGGGATGTTGGACGCGATCTGGATGGCCTCGTCCAGATTCTCGGCCGTGACGAGGTAGAAGCCGCCGAGCTGCTCCTTCGTCTCGGCGAAGGGGCCGTCGGTGGTGAGCGTCTTGCCGTCGCGCACGCGCACCGTCGTGGCGGAGCTTGTCGGCAGCAGCGCCTCGCCGCCGCCGATCTGGTCCTTGAACTTCTCGCTGAAGGCGTAGTACGCCGCCATCACGGCGTCCTGCTCCTGCTTGCTCGCCTGGGTGTCGGCGGCCTCATTGGTGTAGATCAACAACGCATAGCGCATGTCCCGCCTCCTCGATGACTCTCGTGAACGATGTCGCACCGACGAGCACAGCGCCCGTCAGAGAGATGTCGAACGGGCATTCGCCAGATCGACATCACGACGCGGCGAATTTCGTCAGCGTCCGCGAATCCGTTGCGCGCGACGAACGTCCAGATGAGAGGGGATGCGCGGAACCAGGAGACGATGCCTCCGACCCGCGCATCTGGTGAGATCACGCGCTATTGGGCGAGCAACAGGTGGTACTTGTTCTTGCCGGAGCGCAGCAGCACGGCGCGGCCGAAGAGCGCCTCGCCCGCCGTGAGCGTCTGCTCCGGATCGGTGACACGCCGGTCGTTGACGTACAGCCCACCCTGCTGGATCAGCCGCCGCGCCGCGCCCTTCGAGGGCTGCACGCCCGCCGCGACGAGCGTTTCCAGCAGCGGCAGCCCCCCGGCGAGCGCGGCCGGTGAAATCGCCGTCGTCGGCACGGCGCCAGCGAGGTGTGGCAGGCCCTCCTCGGTCAGCTCCTCGACACCCGCGCCAAAGAGGACGTTCGACGCCGCCTCCACCGCGCGCGCCGTCGCCTCGCCGTGGATCAGCCTGGTGACGGCGAAGGCGAGCTCACGCTGCGCCTCGCGCCGCTCCGGATGCGCCGCCTGCTCGCGCTCCAGCGCCGCGATCTCCTCCAGCGGCAGGAAGGTGAAGACCTTGAGGAAATGGCCCACGTCGCGGTCGTCGCTGTTGATCCAGTACTGGTACATCTCGTAGGGCGTGGTCATCGCCGGATCCAGCCAGAATGCGTTGCCCTCGCTCTTGCCGAACTTCGCGCCCGTGGCCGTCGTGATCAGCGGCACGGTGAGCGCGTGGACGCGCGCCTCGCGCGTGCGGCGGATCAGCTCGACGCCGGCGAGCAGGTTGCCCCACTGGTCGGTCCCACCGACCTGCACCGTGCAGCCGTACGCATCGAACAGGTGCAGGAAGTCGGTGGCTTGCAAGATCATGTAGCTGAACTCGGTGTACGAGATGCCCTGCTCGCTGGCCATGCGCGTCTTGACCGACTCTTTGGCGAGCATGGTGTTGACACTGAAGTGCTTGCCGATGTCGCGCAGGTATTCGATCAGCGTCATTTTGCCGAGCCAGTCGGCGTTGTTGACCATGATCGCGGCGGCCGGCCCCTCGAAGGTGAGGTAGCCGGCGAGCTGGTCGCGGATGCGCGCGGAGTGCTCCACCACCTGCTCAGGGGTAAGCAATGGGCGCTCCACGGATTTGCCGCTGGGGTCGCCGATCATGCCCGTGCCACCGCCGACCACGAGAATGGGCCGGTGGCCGTGGCGCTGGAAGTGCGCCAGCACCATCACGGGAACGAGGTTGCCCACATGCAGACTGGGGGCTGTCGGATCGAAGCCGCAATAGACGTAGAGCTGCCGGTCCGCCGCCGCTTCGGGTAGGCCGCTCTCGGTCAACTGGGCGATCAGGCCGCGCTCTGCGAGCACGGCGACGACGTTCCGCTCGCGCGGGTCCGCTCGGTCCGACATTGCTCCGTTCCTCTTCTCTTTCCAGGTCTACTGTCTACGCGGCACGGATAACGGCGGCGTGCCGTGGGGTATTGTGCGCCGAAGAGGCAGCGGGTGGCAAGTGGCTGCTGGACCCTTTCGCGCGGGCGGTTCGTACTACTCATGCGGTACAGTGAGGGCCGGCCGGCCATCTGTGATGGGCCGCGCCGACACGAGAGGAGAGTTCCATCATGGCAAACCCGCATGCTGGCGATCCGAGCGAGCTGGTGGTGGTGGCGTTCCCCGGCGAGACGAAGGCGTACGAGGTGCTGCAAGTGCTCCAGCGCATGAACAAGGAGCATCTGGTGGACCTGCATAACGCGGCGGTGGTCGTGCGCCACGGCGACGGCAAGATCACGTTCCATGAGACGCACGATCCGAAGACGCAGACGACGACGGTGGCGGGTGCGCTGGCGGGCGGCCTCGCCGGCATGCTGCGCGGCAATGTGGTGGAAGGCGCGCTGCTGGGCGCGGGCGCCGGCTTCGTCGCCGGCAAGGTGCTCGACCTGGGCTTCAAGGACGACTATTTGAAGCAGCTCGGTGAGAGCCTCGCGCCCGGCACCTCCGCCATCGTCGCGGCGGTGGAGTTCCAGCACGTGGACGAGGCCATCCGCGAGCTGGATCAGTTCTCCGGTGGACGCGTGCTGCGCGCGACGTTACCGCAGGACGTGGCGCACCGGCTGGCCGCGGCGGTGGAAGATTAGCACCGACATACGCTTGATAGAGGATCGGGACAATGCCATGTCCCGATCCTCTTCAATGGTGATTTGATGTAGAGAATTCGTCACGACCAATGCCATACCGGCGGAGAAGGCATCTCATGGATGGCGACATGCAGCAGAGCCAACGCGGCCTCGCGCTCTCCGCCCTGCGCGACGTGCGGGAACGGCGTGAGCTGAGCCAGGAAGAATTGGCCGAGAAGGCTGGCATGACGCGGGTGGCCGTCGCGAACCTGGAGTGGGGCGTGTCGCGCGCCCGGCCGTCGAGCGCATATCATCTTGCCGAGGCGCTTCAGGTCTACGTGGATACACTGACCGGCGCGCTGCCGTTGCCCGGCGACGCGCCAAAAGAGCCGCACGGGATACTCTCCGACTACTTCGTCGAGGAGAGCAAGAGCGGCATGACCGTACAGGCAGTTTCGAAAGTCGCCGCGGCCAGTGGAGACCATCGGCCCTGAATGCCGTGACCTCCTCTCCTCGGCACGCAGGCCCTTACCTTCGGGTCGGGGGATCCTGTCACCCAGAACGTGTGTGCTACAATCCAGCGGTATGGCTCGAAGAAGCGCCTGCTCCTAAGAGACCAGGCATCTGTACGACGCAGGCCGGGCAGGTCCGTCAGGCGCTACCATCATCCGTTGGGACAGGCGCGCCTGGGCATCACTCCCCAGGGGAGTGTCAATAGGAGAGGCATGATGAAGTATCTTCTCACCTCCGCCGGCATCAAGAACGCGAGCATCCACAAGGCGCTGGTCGACTTGCTGGGCAAGCCGATCGCCGACTCCAACGCCCTCTGTATCCCCACTGCGGGGTACGGAAACCCGTATGGCAGTCCTGCCGGGCCATGGCGTTTCATAAGTGGACAGTCCGCCCAACCTATGTGCGAGCTGGGTTGGAAGTCCTTGGGAGTGCTCGAGCTCACCGCGCTGCCCAGCATCGGTGCGGAACGCTGGGTTCCGTGGGTCCGAGAGACAGACGTCCTGCTGGTGAATGGCGGCGACGCCCTGTACCTGTGCCACTGGATGCGGCAGTCGGGGCTGGCGGACCTCCTGCCGTCGCTGGACGAGACGGTCTGGGTGGGATTCAGCGCCGGGAGCATGGTAGTGACCCCACGCATCGGCGAGGACTTCGTCGGCTGGAAGCCGCCCATCGGTGGCGACAGCACGCTGGGCATCGTCGACTTCTCGATCTTCCCGCACGTGGATCACGAGGATCTGCCGGAGAACACCATGGCCGCTGCAGAGAGATGGGCGGCCGGCATCCCGAACCCGGCGTATGCGATCGACGACGAGACCGCCATCACAGTGGTTGACGGCGCCGTCGAAGTCGTCTCCGAGGGGCACTGGAAGCTGTTCATCCCCAAAGAAACGTAAGACGCTGGCGCGGCCATGGGCCACTCGTGCTCCAAGCGTGGTTGAACGTTCGTGCCGCGTCCACCGCCCTCGTGTGACATACCCCTGCGGGGTCGGGCACGCGAGGGTAGTCGCCCGGCGCACGCACAGCAGCATGACGGCGAAAGCGAATCCGCTCCGGTAGACGCTGAACAGACGCTCCCCGCGGATGAGGAGCCGACGGCAATTGCCCAGTCAGGCGAAGCGGCGTTCCACCTTGTACCGTTGCCGATCGTCTTCTTTGCGTGCCACGACCGGGCGTCCGCGCTTGGGTCTCCACGTTGCCGGGCGTCGCTTCGGCGGGATGCACATCTCGATGCTGCGACGACGCAGCGCAGCGCGGAACGCCATGGACCAATCAAGCTGGCCGCGCTGGTCAAGCGCCGTCAGAGCAGCGCGCCAGATTCTCTCCCAGATTCCCTCCTCACCCCAGCGTTTGAGGCGTCGCCAGACAGTCGTGGGCGCTCCGTATTCGCATGGAAGGTCCTGCCCTGCCATCGGCAGCCGGTGGCGAGCATGTAGAGGATGCCCTCAATTGTCCGGCGGTCGTTGGCGCGTGGGCGTCCGGTATGCGGTGGGGGCGGAAGGAGGGGTTGGATGAACACCCATTGTTGGTCCGTCAGATGTATCTTGCTCATGCGAGCAGACTAATTCAGCAGTCTAGTGTTTTGGTACCGCCTCTACGGCACGCCAGCTGCCGCGCCGAGCGAGGAGAGCTTCCTTGACGGCGTGGACGCGGAGCCGGAAGCATAGTGCGCTGTGTAGCGAACTCCCCCACGCCGACATGATGAGCGGCATGGGGGAGTTGTCGTGGAGGCTGATTACATGCGGATCAGCCCTGCCACCCCTCCAGCCGATGCGTCAGCGCGGCATGCTCCTCGGCCACGGCAGCGGGCAGGTGATCGCCGAACTGGGAGAAGAACTCGCCCTGGTCGGCGGCCTCGCGCTCCCAATCGCCGCGATCCACATGCAGCAGCGCGTCCACCGTCGCGGGCGCGAGGTCCAGCCCGGCCAGGTTGAGCGCACCCGCCGTTGGGACGTAGCCGATGGGCGTCTCGCGGGCGTCCGCCATGCCGTGGATGCGCCCGTGCATCCACTGGAGCACACGCACGTTCTGGCCGAAGCCGGGCCAGAGGAACTTGCCGTCCGCGTCTTTGCGGAACCAGTTGACGTGGAAGATGGCGGGCGGATTGGTCAGGCGCTCGCCCATGTTGAGCCAGTGGCCCCAGTAGTCGCCCATGTTGTAGCCGCAGAAGGGCAGCATCGCCATCGGGTCGCGGCGGGTGACGCCGACGGCGCCGGTGGCGGCGGCGGTGGTCTCGGAGCCCATGCCCGCGCCGACGAAGACACCGTGGCGCCAGTTGAACGCCTGGTAGACGAGCGGGGCGACGCGGGCGCGGCGCCCGCCGAAGATGAAAGCGGAGATCGGCACGCCCTGCGGGTCTTCCCAGTGCGGCGAGATCGAGGGGCACTGGCTGGCGGGGGCGGTGAAGCGCGAGTTGGGATGGGCGACCGGAGTATCCTCGTCGGACTCGTAGGGGTTGCCATGCCAGTTGATCGTCCCGGCGGGCGGCACCTTGTCGCGCGGGTCAATGCCCTCCCACCAGGGCAGGCCGTCGGGCGTGAGGCCGACGTTGGTGAAGATGCTGTTCTTCGCGAGGGCGGCCATGGCGTTGGGGTTGGTCTTCTCGTTGGTGCCGGGGGCAACGCCGAAGAAGCCGTTCTCCGGGTTGACGGCCCAGAGCCGTCCATCCGAGCCGATGCGCATCCAGGCGATATCGTCGCCGACCGTCCAGACCTTCCAGCCCTGATCGGCCAGCGGCGAGACGAGCATGGCGAGGTTGGTCTTGCCGCACGCGCTGGGGAAGGCGCCGCCCATGTACGTCACGTTGCCGTCGGGGTCTTCGAGGCCGAGGATGAGCATGTGCTCGGCCATCCAGCCCTCCTGCCGGCCCATCCAGCTCGCCAGCCGCAGCGAGAGGCACTTCTTGCCCAACAGCGCGTTGCCGCCGTAGCCGGAGCCGATGCTCCAGATCAGCCGCTCTTCGGGAAAATGCAAGATGAAGCGGCGCTTGGGGTTGAGATCGCCGGTGGAGTGCAGGCCGGGGACGAACGCGCCGCCGTTCCGCTCCAGCGTGTCCAGCGCGACCTGGCCCATGCGCGTGGTGATGCGCAGATTGGCGACGACATAGGCGCTGTCGGTGATCTCGACGCCCACCTTGGCGTGGGGCGAGCCAGCGGGGCCCATCAGGTACGGCACGACGTACATCGTGCGCCCGCGCATCACACCCTCGAAGAGGGGGCGCACCTTCTCCTTGGCGTCTTTGGGCGACATCCAGTTATTGGTGGGGCCGGCGTCCTCTTTGCGCTCGGTGCAGATGAAGGTCAAGTGCTCGGTGCGAGCGACATCATTGGGGTTGCTGCGGTGCAGGTACGAGTTGGGGTAGGCATCCTCGTTCACCTGCTCGAAGCTGCCGTCGCGCAGCATCCCCGCGACCAGCTCCTGGTATTCGCGCTCGGAGCCGTCACACCAGACGATTCGGTCCGGGCGCGTCAGGCGCGCGCATTCATCCACCCAGGCGTGAAGCGCCGCTGTCCCTGGCATACGCAATTCCTCCCACATCATCGTTGGAGCACCTGCCGCGCCGGCGCGGCATAGCACATCATCATACGACATATATCGTGATCATACGACATATATCGTGCCGCCAGCGTGGCGTAGTCGCACATACGTGTCGCGCGGGGCGATACCTTTGAAGCCTATCATCGCTCGGCGGCGTTTCGCAAGCGCTATCGAGTGGGCGCAGTGGGTGAGAGAGAAGCGGCAAGACGCCGCCCGCCCTCCATCGGGAGGGCGGGCGGCGATGCTACGCG
>JAICVS010000121.1 GCA_025935195.1 Ktedonobacterales bacterium | reverse complement strand
GACCACGCCGCTGTGGCCGGCACTCGTCGAGGTTTTCGCTTACCATGTTCGCCGTCTCGCGGCCGCGTCGTCTCGGCCACGTCGCGCACGCATGCGACGTGGCCGAGAGAAGGGACCGCGATGGGACACCACAAACTCTACCAGAAAATGCTGCGCGCGTGTCGCGCTGAATGTCTCACACCCCTCACACCCGAACGCACAAGCGATGCCAACACGAGACGAGCATGGGAGCCGCGCCGCCCTGGCGTGTGGCGCATGAGGTGGCAGGTGGGACAAGTGAACGAGACTGGCGCCGCAGCGGACCCATCAGAGCGCGGGAGGTCGCGGCGCCGTATACCTGGCGCGAGGGACAGCTAGCTCAGGAAGCCGGAGTAGTTGCGCATGACCATCTGGGCTTCGAGCTGCTTCATGGTGTCGAGGACGACGCCGACGACGATCAGCAGCGAGGCCGCCGTAGGGATCTGATTGACGGAGCCGGTGCCGAAGAGGATGGGCGCTACCGAGACGATGCCCAGGAAGAGCGCACCACCCAGCGTGATGCGGTTGAGAATCTTCTCAAGATACTCCGCGGTGGGTGGACCCGGACGGATGCCGGGGATGTAGGCACCCTGCTTCTGCAGATTCTCGGCGAGGTTCTGTTGCTGGAAGACGACGGTGGCGTAGAAGAAGGTGAATAGTGCGACCAGGACGCCGAAGGTGACCCAGTACTGCGTGGTCGAGGGATCGAGTAGCTGCCGGGCGCCATTGAAGAAGCCGGCCAACCCCTTGTTGGAGCTATAGGTGAGGTAGTTGGCGAGCACGGTGGGCAGCAGCAGGATGGACTGCGCGAAGATGATCGGGATCATGCCCGCGCTGTTGATCTGGAGGGGGATGTAGGTGGTTGTCTGGCCGGAGCGCTCGCCGGACATGAAGCGGCGCTTGGTGGGGTACTGGACCGGGACGCGGCGCTGGGACAGGTAGACATAGACCATCGAGAAGGTCACGACCAGCACGAAGATGGCGATGGCGCCGATGAAGATGAAGCTGCCGTTGTTGGCGCCGGAGCCGGAGCCGCCGCTGCTGCTGACGAGCGCGGAGCCGATGGTCTGGGGAATCTTCACCAGGATGTTGGCGAAGATGATCAGCGAGATGCCGTTGCCGATGCCGTTCTCGGTGATCAGCTCACCGAGCCAGACGAGGAACATCGTGCCGGTGGTCAGCGTGACCAGCGTAGCGAGCGTGGGCAGGAAGGACGCGCCATTGAAGAGGCTGAACTGCGTGGCGGGGATGGCGCCGATGCTGACGAGCAGGGCCATCTGGCCGAAGGCCTGCAGCAGCGCCAGCGGCACGGTGATGTAGCGCGAGATCTGCGACAGGCGGTTGCGCCCCGACTCCCCCTCGCGCTGCATCGCTTCGAGCTTGGGGATGATCGGGGTGAGCAGCTGCATGACGATAGTGGCCGTGATATAGGGGTAGAGGCCCATCGCGACGACGGAGAAGTTCTGGAGCGATCCGCCGGAGAAGACGTCGAGCAGGCCAAAGAGCTGATTCAGGCCGCTGTTGTTCGTGCTGACGAATTTGCTGAGCGACTGCGGGTCAATGCCGGGAACGGGAACATAGGCCACGATCCGGAAGATCAGCAGCATCGCGATAGTAAACAGGATCTTATTGCGCAGGTCGGGGATAGTCCAGATACTGCGCAAGCGGGTCCACATGTTCGCCTCCACCCACGAATGCCGTCGCGGCCAATGCGCTGAAACAATTGCTGAAACGATGCCGGGACGAGCGGCGCCAGCGGGAGATGCCCGCCAGCGCCACTCCACCTGGGACTATGCCGGTGGTGAGCCGGCTGCTGGTGCATTCGCTTTGTCGCGTGCGCGCTTCGTCTTCTTCGGCGTGCGCATCTCGATCAGCGAGACGGTGCCGCCGGCGCCTTCGATGCGCGCGCGCGCCTTCTCAGAGACTTTGTGCGCGCTGACGGTGAGCGCGCGGTTGACCTTGCCCACGCCGAGCACCTTGATGAGGCGCTTGGAATGGCTGGGGCGGATGAGCCCCTTGGTGGCAAGCGTCTCGCCATTCACGGTCTCACCCGCGTCGAAGGCGCGGTTGAGGTCCGCGATATTGACAATGATGTACTCTTTGCGGAAGGGGTTCTTGAAGCCGCCCAGGTAGGGCATGCGCTGCGAGAAGCGGTTCTGGCCGCCCTCGAAGTACGCGGGGATGCCGCTGCCCGTGCGGGCTTTCTGCCCCTTCTGGCCGCGGCCGGAGGTCTTGACGCGGCCGGAGCCATGGCCGCGCCCCACCCGCTTGCGCGAGGAGCGCGCGCCGGGGCCCGGCCGTAAATCGCTGAGCCTCATTCAGCAACCTCCTCAACCGCCACCAGGTGCGACACCTTGTTGATCATGCCACGGATGACCGGAGTATCCGCGTGCTCCACCACCTGATTCAGCCGCCGGAAGCCCAAAGCCTGGATGGTGGCTTTTTGCTTCTGGTTGTATCCGATGGAGCTTTTCTTGTAGGTGATGCGAAGTTTTGCCATCTTCTCTCGCTCCACGCGCCCATTGTAGCATGTGTTGCCTGGCGCGGCTAGCACCAATCGCGCGAGTCATCCCGCTTGGTCGAGGGGACCAGGCCGTGCGCGGCCGTGCGTGGCCGTGCGTGGTGGCCGCGTTGGATCGCTCGCTCACAGGCGGACGGCTCGCTAGCGCCGTGGGCCGCCGCCTCGACCGCCACGCGGACCACCGCGACCGGGCCCACCAGGACCACCGCGACCAGGCCCACCAGGACCACCGGGGCCACCGCGACCGGGGCCGCCCGGCCCACCACGACCACCGCCTTCACCACCACGCCCGCGACCGCCGCGCTCACCACGTCCGCCGCGCTCCTCGCGCTCCTCGCGCTCCGGCGGCACGTAGGCCGCGGCTTCGGCGGCGAGTGTCGCGATCTGGGAGGCGCGCTTCGCGCCGACGAGATCGGCGACGGATTTGCCGCGGCGCGCGGCCTCACTCTCGAACGAGTTGAGCGAGTGCAGGCCCTCGAAGGCCGCCAGCACCGTGTTGAGGGCGTTGGAGCTACCCAGCGATTTGGTCAGGATGTCGCGGATGCCGGCGGCCTCGACCACCGCGCGCACCGCGCCGCCAGCGATGACGCCGGCGCCGGGGGCGGCGGGCTTGAGCAGCACCTCAGAGGCCGCGTAGGTATGGCGGACCAGATAGGGGATGGTGGTGCCGACGAGCGGCACGCGGATGATGCGCTTCTTGGCGTCTTCGACGCCTTTCTTGATAGCGTCCGGCACCTCGCCGGCCTTGCCCAGGCCGACGCCAACATGGCCCCCGCGGTCGCCCACGACCACCAGGGCACGATAGCTGAAGCGCCGGCCGCCCTTGACGACCTTGGAGACACGGGCGATCTGGACGACCGTCTCTTCCAGGTTCAGTCGGTTCGCGTCAATTCTCGGCATGTGTTTCCTCGTGCCCTAGAAGTCCAGGCCAGCTTCGCGCGCGCCCTGAGCCAGCGCGGCGACACGGCCATGATAGATGTAGCCGCCGCGGTCGAAGACCACGCGCTCGATGCCCAACGCTTTGGCGCGGCGGGCGATGAGCTGACCGACGGCGCGCGCCTGGCGCACGCGGCGGTTGTCCGCGATGCCCTTGAGCGTTTCGGGCAGGTCTTCGGGCTGCGGCGCCCCAGTGAGCTGGGTGAAGAGCGCGGTAAACTCGCCGTCGCGCGAGGACGCGGCCGCGAGCGTGCGCTTCTGCTCGTCGTCAACCACCTGGGCGTAAATCTGGTTGGCGCTGCGGAAGACGCAGAGGCGCGGGCGCGCACTCGTGCCCGAAACCTTCTTGCGCACGCGCTGGTGCCGCCGCAGGCGCGCCTGGTTCGCGTAGGATTTCTTGATCATCGTCTTCGGACCTCATTGCCGGCGCGATGGCCGGAGTTCTCGCCGCCCATTCCGCTCCGGCTGGGCCGCCGGCGGCACGTGATCGGCACTACGTGCCGCGCCTGCCCACGGAAGCTATCGGGTGAGCGAGGGATACTGCTACTTCTTCTTGCCGCCGACCTTACCAGCCTTGCCAGCCTTCATGCGGACGACTTCGCCAGTGTAGCGAATGCCCTTGCCCTTGTACGGCTCAGGCTTGCGGATCGAGCGGATATTGGCCGCGATCTGCCCGACGAGCTGCTTGTCGATTCCGCTGACGGTGAGGCGGCTCGCACTCTCCACTGAGAAGCTGATGCCCTGCGGCGGGTTCACCAGCACCGGATGCGAGTAGCCAACCTGGATGACCAGGTTCTCACCAACCTTGGCGACACGATAGCCCACGCCTTGCAACTCAAGCTGCTTGTTGAAGCCGTCTTTGACGCCCAGCACCATATTGGCGAGCAGCGTGCGCGAGAGGCCGTGCAGCGAGCGGTTGGTCTTGCTGTCGTCCGGACGCTTGACGGTGAGCGCGCCATCACTCTGCTCGAAGATGATGCTCTCAGGGAAGGTACGGCTGAGCGTGCCTTTGGGGCCGGTCACGGTGATGACGTTGCCCTTGTCCATCTGCACCTTTACACCGGAGGGAACCGAAATCGGCACTTTCCCGATACGCGACATCGTTGCACCTCCTACCAGACGTAGCAAATGACTTCGCCGCCCAGGCCGAGCTGGTACGCCTTGCGGCCGGTCATGACGCCCTGGGGCGTCGAGATGATGGCGGTACCCAGGCCGCCGCGCACCCGCGGGATGCCGTCGCGCTTGATGTAGACGCGCAGTCCTGGCTTGCTGATGCGCTTGAGCTGGCTCATCACGGGGCGCTTCTCGACGTAGCGCAGGGTGATGCGCAGGGTGCCCTGCGGGCTGTCTTTCGCCACCTCGAAGTCGCGAATGTAGCCCTCCTCCTTGAGGATGCGCGCGATGGCGATCTTCACGTTGGAGGCGGGAATGAGCACGCGGGTGTGGCGAGCCATGATCGCGTTGCGGATGCGCGTGAGCATATCCGCGATGGGATCGGTCATATTCATGAGCGCAAACCTCCTGGCCGGCCGGGCCTACCAGCTCGACTTGGTGACACCGGGAAGCTCACCCCGGACCGCCTTCTCGCGAAAGCAGATGCGGCAGAGGCCGAATTTGCGCATGTAGGCGCGCGGCCGGCCGCAGATGCTACAGCGACTGTGCTGCTGCACGCGATATCTCGGCTTGCGCTGGGACTTGACGATCATCGAAGTCTTTGCCATCGCTGCCCCCTCCAGGGCGAGGGACCGGGCTTCGGCGCACCACGCGCCGGTTTCCGGGCCCTTTGTCCCGCTCGTGCGGACTACTGTGTGTACACTGGGAAAATCGTGGCCGTCTCGACGAGCGAGTCGGCGCGAGAACGGTGAGCTAGCGGGTCTGGCGCCGGAACGGCATGCCGAGCAGGGCCAGCAGGCGCCGGCCTTCCTCGTCGGTGCGGGCGGTGGTCACGATGGTGATCTCCATGCCGCGCACCTTGTCAATCTTGTCGTAGTTGATCTCCGGGAAGACCAACTGCTCGCGCAGGCCGAGCGTGTAGTTGCCGCGGCCGTCGAAGGCGTCGGTGGAGACGCCCTGGAAGTCGCGCAGGCGGGGCAGCGCCACGTTCAGCAGTTTGTCGAGGAAGTCGTACATGCGCCGGCCGCGCAGGGTCACCATGCAGCCGATGCTCATGCCTTCGCGCAGCTTGAACGCGGCGACGGAGCGCTTGGCTTTGGTGACGACGGGGCGCTGGCCGGTGATGTCGGCCAGGTCGCGCACGGCGTTGTCCATGGACTTCGCGTTCTGGATGGCCTCGCCCATGCCGATGTTGATGACGACCTTGTGGAGCGCGGGCACCTGCATGATGTTGCCGTAGCCGAACTCCTTACGCAGGGCCGGAACCACCTCGGTCTGATACTTTTCCTGGAATCTTGGTGTATTGGCCACTGCCTACCTACCCTCGTGTATGTTCCTGAATGGGCTTGCCGCAATGCTTGCAGACGCGCTGTGTGCGCACCTTCTGGTCGGTGCCCAGAGGGGCACGCTCGTGGGCGATGCGGGTCGGCTCGCCACACTCGGTGCATTTGACCATCACGTTCGATGCGTGGATCGGCATCGACTTCTCGATGATGCCGCCCTGCATCACCCCGCGGCCCGCTTTCACGTGCTTCTTGGCGATGTTGAGGCCCTCGACGATGACTTTGTTCTCACGCGGCATGGCGCGGATGACGGTGCCCGACTTGCCGCGATCTTTGCCGCTGAGAATGAGGACCGTATCGCCTTTATGCACATGCAGCTTGGCCAGGTGCAGGGGTTTCTGCCGTTTCGTCGCTGTTGCCATCGTGTATTATCTCTTCCCTTGCCCTTTGGCCTGATAGGTTACGTTATAGGTTACGTTTTGTCTCGCTACGCGCTCGTTCCGTTGGATCAGGCGCGCGACTCATGCTGAGTGGCGCGCAACCGGACTATTGTACCGCATGGCGCCGCTCGTTCGGCATCGCCTGTCGCACCCTCTAGAGCGTCTGCTAGAGCACTTCGGGGGCGAGCGAGATGATGCGCATGAAATTGCGGTCGCGCAGCTCGCGGGCGACCGGCCCGAAGATGCGCGTGCCGCGGGGGTTGTTGCCGGCGGAGATGATGACGGCGGCGTTGTCGTCGAAACGGATGTAGCTGCCGTCGGGGCGCGCGAACTCTTTGGCGGTGCGCACGATGACGGCGGTGACGACCTCGCCTTTCTTGACGCCCGCGTTCGGCGCGGCCTGCTTCACGGACGCCTTGATGAGATCACCGACCCCGGCAAACTTCTTGGCGGAGCCGCCGAGGATGCGGATGCACATGATCTCTTTGGCGCCGGTGTTGTCGGCCACCTTGAGACGAGTTTGTGGTTGGATCATGTTAGCGTTCCTCGTTCTCCGCGTTGTTCTCCGCGTTGTTGCCGATGTTCGGGTCTAGCTCGGCCACCACCTGCTCGACCGGCTTGACCTGCACGACCTGGCGAATGATCTCGACCAGCCGCCAGCGCTTGTCTTTGCTGAGCGGGCGCGTCTCCTCGATCCGCACGGTGTCGCCGATGTGGGCCGTGTTGTGTTCGTCGTGCGCCTTGAACTTGGTGGTGTACTTGTAGGTGCGCTTGTAGAGCGGGTCGCGCTTAAGCGTCTCGACGGCGACGACAATCGTCTTTTGCATCTTGTCGCTGGTGACGCGGCCGATCTTCTGCTGGCGGCGGCCCCGCTCCGCATGTGCGGGTTGGCCGGCGGCGGCGGCTCCGCCAGCGATGGTCTCGTTGCTCATGCTTCTGGCTCCTCGGCGGCCTCAGCCTCGCCGGCTGGCTCGACAGCGAGCGGGCGGGCCGCCTGGACCTGGGCTTCGTTGTTCAGCTCGCCCAGGTGATACATCAGGCGCGCGATGTCCGCCTTGATCTGTGGGAACTGCCGATTGTTCTTGACCTCGCCGCGCTCCTTCTGTAAGCGCAGATCGAAGAGATGGCGCCGTAGGCGTTGCAGTTCGTCCTGCGCCTCGGGGATGCCCATGCCGCGAATCTCGCGGCGGCGGTCGCTAAGCTTCGACACCTTCGGCCTCCTGCTTGACGAGGAACTTGGTGGCGATGGGCAGCTTGTTCGCGGCGAGGCGCATCGCCTCTTTCGCCACGTCCTCGCGCACGCCGCCCAGCTCGAAGATGATGCGGCCCGGCTTGACTACCGCCACCCAGTGGTCCGGCGCGCCCTTGCCGGAGCCCATGCGGGTCTCGGCCGGCTTGGCGGAGACAGGCTTGTCGGGGAACACACGAATCCAGACTTTGCCGCCGCGCTTGATGTAGCGGTTCATAGCGATGCGGGCGGCCTCGATCTGGCGCGCTTCAAGCCAGATTGGCTCAAGCGCCTGCAAGGCGAACTCGCCAAAGGCGATGGTGTTGCCGCTGTGCGCGGTGCCCCTCATGCGCCCGCGATGTTGTTTGCGATACTTGGTTCGATTTGGCGCCAGTAACATGACATCTACTCCCATCGGCCGGCCGCTGCCGCCGCGCCGCGTGTCGTTCCCCGCCTGGCGGGGCGTGACGCCGGCACGCGATGGCCCAAGGCCGGCCGCTGCTGTCGCGCGACGCAATCCGCGTCGCGCGTTGTCGCGCGTTGTCGCGCGGGAAACGCGCGATCTATTCGCCCGATTCGTTGGTCTTGTTCGTCTCGTCGCTCGCGCTGGATGCCGGCTCGGTGGCCGCGATGTTCGGCGGTTCTGCGCTTCGCCCCTCGTTCGCGACCGGAGCGGGGAACTCGTGTGCGGCGGGAGCCGGAATCACGGGTCCGCTATCCGGTAGCTGCTCGCCCTTGCCCGGTTCGATGGCCCCACTGGGGGCGGGTCGCGGCTCGCCGCGCGGTGCGCGCGGGGTGCCGGCGGGGCCGCCGCCCGTGACGGGGCCGGGACGGCCGCCACGCCGCTCGCCGCCAGTGCGCTCGCCGCCAGTGCGCTCGCCGCCAGTGCGCTCGCGCGCGAGATCACCGGAAGCGGGAGTGCGCGAGGGACGCTCGCCCACAGCGCGCGGGCCGCGATCGCCGCCACCACGCGGCCCACCACGCTCACCACCGCCGCCGCGCGGCCCACCACGCTCACCGCCACGCTCACCGCCACGGAAGCCGCCACGCTCACCACCACGGAAGCCGCCACGCTCACCACCGCCGCCGCGCGGCCCACCACGCTCCGGGCGCTCGCCGGTGTAGGGGGTCGCGGCTGGCTCGGCGGCGCGCGGGCCTTCGGCGCGCTGGCGCTCCGGCAAGACGTCGCCGTGGTAGATCCAGACCTTGATGCCGATCACGCCGTAGGTGGTGTGGGCCTCGGCCAGGCCGTAATCAATGTTGGCGCGCAGCGTTTGCAGCGGCACACTGCCTTCGACCTCTTTCTCGGAGCGCGCGATCTCCGCGCCGCCGAGCCGGCCGCCGACGATGACCTTGATGCCCTTCGCGCCCTGGCGCATGGACTTCTGCACCGCCTGCTTCATCGCGCGGCGGAAGGAGATGCGCTTCTCGATCTGTTCAGCGATGCTGCGGGCGACGAGGACGGCGTCCACCTCGGGGTTGCGAATCTCCAGAATGGAGAGACGCACCTTCTTCTTGGTCTGCGCTTCGAGGGCCTGGCGCAGGCGCTCGACACTCTCACCGCTCTTGCCGATCACGATGCCCGGCTTGGCAGTGTGGATAGCGATGCTGATCTGGGTGCCGGCGACGCGCTCGATCTCGATGCGCGCGACGGAGGCGTTCGCCAGGCGCTTCTGGATCATCTTGCGGATGTTGGCGTCTTCGAGCACCAGATCTTTGTAGGTGCGGGTGGCAAACCAGCGGGATTCCCAGCCTTTAATGACGCCCAGCCGGAAGCCGTTCGGATTAACCTTGTGTCCCAAGCATGTACCTCCCCTGCTCCCAACTGGCTAGCGCCGCTTGCGCTGGCGCGCACTCTTCGGCAGATCCTGTGGATCGTCCGAGACGTAGACGGTGATGTGGCTGCTGCGCCGCAGGATACGCGAAGAACGACCGTGCGAACGGGCACGGAAGCGCTTGACGGTAACGCCCTCATCGGTGATGGCGTTGATGACCCAGAGCTCGTCCGGGTCGAGGCTATAGTTGTTCTCAGCGTTGGCTGCCGCCGAGGCGACGACTTTATACACGTCGCGCGCCGGCATGTTCGGCAGGAACTTGAGGATCGCCAGCGCCTCGGTGACGCGCCGACCCTTGATAGCATCCGTCACCCGCCGTACTTTGCGGGGCGGATGGCCGACGTTCTTGGCGATAGCACGTGTTTGCATGCGTCTTCCCCCGCTAGCGGACGGATGCGGTGCGCTCGCTGCGTCCGCCCGCGTGGCCGCGGAAGTGGCGCGTTGGCGCGAACTCGCCCAGTTTATGGCCGACCATATTCTCGGTGATGTAGATCGGCACGTGCTGCTTCCCGTTGTGGACGCCGATGGTGAGGCCGACCATTTGCGGGATGATCGTCGAGGCACGCGACCAGGTCTTGATCACGCGCTTGTCGCCGCCCCGTACCATCCCCTGCACCTTTTTGAGCAGGGACGGGTGGATGTAGGGGCCTTTCTTGGTTGATCGTGACATTCTCTACTCCCCTGTCTCCGGCTACCGGCCCCTACCGGCGTTGCGGCGGCGGACGATAAACTTGTCAGTGCGCTTGTTGTGGCGTGTGCGGTAGCCGAGCGCGGGCTTGCCCCAGGGTGTCTGCGGCTGGCCGCCGATGGGCGCGCGACCTTCGCCGCCGCCATGCGGGTGATCCACCGGGTTCATCACGGAGCCGCGCACATGCGGGCGTTTGCCGAGCCAGCGCGAGCGGCCGGCCTTGCCGATGCGGATGTTCTCGTGATCGAGGTTGCCGACCTGGCCGATGGTCGCCATGCACTCGATATGCACCAGACGCTGCTCGCCGGATGGCAAGCGGATCTGGGCGTAGTCGCCTTCCTTTGCCATCAACTGCGCGGAGCCGCCAGCGCTGCGCACGAGCTGCGCGCCACGGCCGCGATGCAGCTCGATGTTGTGAATGACGGTGCCGGTGGGAATGTAGCGCAGCGGCAGCGCGTTGCCGACGCGAATCTCCGCCTCCGGCCCGCTCATCACACGGTCGCCCACTTTGAGGCCGTTGGGCGCGATGATGTAGCGCTTCTCGCCGTCCACATAGTGCAGCAGCGCGATGCGCGCGGAGCGGTTCGGGTCGTACTCGATGGAGAAGACCTTGGCCGGCACACCGAGCTTGTTGCGCTTGAAATCAATGATGCGGTACTGCCGCTTGACGCCGCCGCCCCGGTGGCGAGCGGTGATCTTGCCCTGGTTGTTGCGGCCCGCCTTCGAGTTCTTCTTCTCGAGCAGCGAGCGTTCGGGCTTCGAGCGGGTGATCTCCTCGAAGGTGGAGACCGACATGCCGCGCCGTCCGGGAGACGTCGGCCGGTATATGCGAATAGGCATTCTCGCGTCCTTTCCGGCCCAGGCTTACGCCTGCAACTCAGGAATTGTCTGGCCTTCGGCCAGCGTCACAATCGCCTTTTTCCAGGGGCGTGCCTCCTTGCGGAACATGCCCTTGCGCGTGCGCAGCGTACGCTCTTTGCCCGGCATGCGCATGGTGTTCACGCGCAGGACGGTGACGCCGGGGAACATGGCCTCAACGGCCTGCTTGATCTCGTATTTGTTGGCCTCGAGCGCCACCCGGAAGGTGTAGCGCGGGACGATCTCGCCGTCGTGATTGCCGCCCTCGCGCTTCGTGTTCTGCAGGTCCACGCTCTGCTCGGTGATGATGCCGTGCCGGAGAATCTCGGTGATCTCCATGGTCTACTCCTCCCGGCTCCGGCTGCCACGACGGCGCGGGGCCGTGTCGCCGCCTGTCTGGGTCGCCTGGTCGGTCTGACTCGTTTTATCCGCCTGGTCTGCCTGGCTCGCCCGCCGCCGCGGGGCGGTCTCGGCCTTGGTGGGAGCGGTTGATGGGGCTGATGTGGCCGGCGGCTTGGCTTTCGCCGCCTTGGCCTTCGCGGCCGGGGCGACGGATGCCGCCGTCTCGCTCGCGGCGGGAGCGGCGCCGGAGAACGCGGCCTGCGCGCGCCGCTTCTGGCGGCGCAGCACCACGCGCGGGTGGCGCTTCATTTGCAGTGTGTCATCGGCGGCCTCACCGAACATGGCGACGAGCTTTTCAATGGTGCCGACGGGCATGAGGACGTGGTCATATTTGAGCAAGTCCACCACGTTGGTCGAGGCGACATGGCCCAGCTTCACGCGGTGGATGTTGCGCGCGGAGCGGATGACGTTCTCATCGCGCTCCGGCATGAGCAGCAGCACGTGGCGCTCGAGCGGCAGCACGGCGAGCAGGTTCTCCATGTCGCGTGTGCGCGGCTCCTCAAAGGTGAGCGCATCCATCAGCAAGATGCGCCCGTTGGCGGCTTTGTCGGAGAGCGCCGCGCGGATGGCGATACGCTTCATCTTGCGCGGGATGGCACGCTCGTAGGGGTGCGGCTGCGGGCCGAAGACCGCGCCGCCGCCGCGCCACTGGGGCGCGCGTGTCGAGCCCTGGCGCGCGCGGCCGGTGCCCTTCTGGCGGTACGGCTTGCGGTTGCCGCCGCTGACCTCGCTGCGTGTCTTGGTGTCGGCGTTACCCTGGCGGCGGTTCGTCAGGTGCGCCGTCACGACCTGATGCAGCAGGGCGGTGTTGACCGGGGCGCCGAAGACGTATGGGTCGAGCTGTTCCTCGCGGACGACAGTGCCGTCCATATCGTAGACATGTGCGGAAGGCATCGTATTCTCCTCACCCGCCCCTGTAGGAGCGCTCGGCGCCGCGTGCGGCTGCCGCGAGCACCTGGCTGCCCTTGCGGATCATCACCAGGCCGCCGTTCGGGCCGGGGATGGAGCCTTTCACCGCGATCAGGTTGCGCTCGGCGTCCGCCTGGACGATCTCCAGCTCTTTGATGGTGACGCGGTCGTTGCCCATGCGGCCGGCCATGCGCGTGCCCTTGAGAACGCGGCCGGGCGTGGTGCCAGGGCCAATCGAGCCGGGCGCGCGGGCGCGGTCGCTCTGGCCGTGGGTGCGCGGGCCGCCGTGGAAGCCGTGGCGCTTCATCACACCGGCGAAGCCTTTGCCCTTGGACGTGCCGATCACGTCCACGCGCTCGCCGACAGCGAACATGGCCGCATCCACCACATCACCCACGTCGGGGTAATCGCCGCCCACGACGCCCACCTCGCGCAGCACGGCGAAGGGGCCGAGCGCCTGGCCGGAGCCCGCGCGGCGCTTGGCCGCGGCGGACTTGATACGCGGCTCGCCCTTGGGTGCGGACGCGCCGGTGGTCTCGGCCTCATCGGCCTCGGTCTCGGTGGCCGCTTCGGTGGTTTGCGCCGCCTCGGCCGCCTTCTTGCGCGCCTCCTGGCGAGCCTTCTGCTGCTGGAGCTGCTGGCGCCGCCGCTGGCTTGGGGTCGCTTGCAGGGTGTGGCCGAGATGGCCGAGCATCGGGCGCGGCGTGTTCTTCAGCTTCGCCGTGCCGAAGCCGAGCTGCACAGCCTCATAGCCGTCGCTGGCCGTGGATTTGACCTGGGTGACCGTGCAAGGGCCAGCCTCGATGACGGTCACGGGGATCGCCCCGCCGTTGGGGCCGAAGACCTGGGTCATGCCCATCTTGCGGCCCAGCAATGCACTCAACATAGACTTCTCTCCCACGGCGCGCGGTATGAGGCGCCAGAGGCTCGTTGCCCTTCCCCCGCGGGATGTATCCCCGCGCGGGAGCCGGACGTATCCACACGTCTCGCTGGACCATAGACACGCGGCGCGATATGCGCGCCTTCCGAGCGTCTTGCTCCTCATGCCGACGCCGCCCATCGGCATTCGAACGTTCGCTACAACTTGATCTCGATGTCCACGCCCGCCGGCAGGTTCAGGCGGGTCAGCGCTTCCACGGTCTTGGTCGTCGGCTCGACGATGTCGATCAGCCGCTTGTGTGTGCGGATCTCGAACTGCTCGCGCGAGTCCTTGTCAATGAACGGGGAGCGCAGCACCGTGTACTTCGCGATCTCGGTCGGCAGCGGCACCGGACCCGAGACACGCGCGCCTGTGTTCTGCGCAGTCTCGACGATCTGGGCCGCGGACTGATCCAGTATCCGGTGGTCGTAGGCCTTCAGCCGGATGCGGATGCGCTGCTTGGTGATAGTCGCCATGTCCGCTCTCTACTCTTCTTTCACTCGCGGCACACGCACAGCGCGCGCTCCGCGCTCCCCTCACGACGAGCGGGAGCATCTGCTCTGACTGCTATGACGCGCCACCCCGCCCGGACGGCGCGGCGCCGGCCAGAAACGGCCAGGCAGTACCGCCTGCACTGACCGGCCCCGTTCTCCCGGGAGAACGGGGCCGTGGATTGCGTTACAGCGCGATCTTGGTGACGGCGCCAGCGCCGACGGTGCGACCGCCCTCACGGATGGCGAAGCGCGACCCCTCCTCCAAGGCCACCGGCGTGTGCAGCTCCACCTCGATCGTCACATTGTCCCCCGGCAGGATCATCTCCACCCCCTCCGGCAGGATGATCTTGCCCGTCACATCGGTCGTG
>JAICVS010000138.1 GCA_025935195.1 Ktedonobacterales bacterium | reverse complement strand
TACATCGCTAGCAGCGGTTTCCAAGCCTTTGCGCAGCAGCATTGGGTTGTGGCCGGCAGCGATCAGTTTGTTGGCCTCATTCAAAATGTGGTAAGTCAAAACAGTGACGGTTGTCGTGCCATCGCCTGCCACGTCGTTCATCTTGCTGGCAGCTTGTTTGATCAGTTCAGCGCCAACTTTGTAGCCCAAAGTTTCATCATCGGCATCAGCCAGCTCCACACCTTTGGCGACGGTTACGCCGTCGTGGGTGACGGTCGGCGCGCCGAACTTCTTGTCGAGCGCGACGTTGCGCCCCTTGGGGCCGAGGGTGGTCTTCACGGCGCCCGCCAGCACGTCAATGCCCTTCTTGAGGGAGCGGCGTGCCTGCTCGTCGAAGACGAGTTGTTTAGCCATAGTAGTGTCGTACTCCTCTTGGTGTTGCGTGTCTCTCGTACGTATCGCGTCTATGCGCGGGTGCGCGGTCGCGGGCTTAGTCGCCCTAGTCGCCCTAGTCGCCCTTCAGGATCGCCAGGATGTCGGACTCGCGCAGGACCAGCATGTCCTCGCCGTCCAGCTTGAACTCGGTGCCGCCGTACTTGGCGAAGAGGACTTTGTCGCCTTCCTTCACCTCCAGCGGCTGGCGGTCGCCCTTGTCGGTGAGCTTGCCGGCGCCGACGGCGACGACGGTGCCCTCCTGGGGCTTTTCCTTGGCCGTGTCAGGGATAACGATCCCGCTCTTGGTGACTTCTTCCTTCTGCGCCGGCTTGACAACCACACGGTCGCCGACCGGGCGAATCTTGCTCGCCACGCCTGATACCCTCCTGCTGTCTGACTTGGTTTCGCTGCGTTTCGCCATTGAGCCGTCTCGATCTGTTGTGAGCTATGCGCCGGCTCGCCACGCCGCCAAGGGGCGCGGCCAGATGCGCGCGGGCTTGGACGCAATCCGTCAGAGAGTATCGCGCATAGGCCGTTAGAGCCGCGTAGGAGCCGTGTTAGAGGGGTATAGGAGGAGTGCTAGAGGAGCGTTAGAGGCGGCAGGGAGGGAAGCGCGATTTCCTGGGGAACCGCACATCGTGTGGCGTCGCAACGGTGGGCACGAGATCGTCAAGAATCCCTGATAGATCGAACGATCTCCCCATGATTTCGAGCAACGGAGGCCATTGGAGCTGTCACACATGCCGGGGATGTCTTGTCTTCTTTGTAGCTCGCGGGAATCTGGTCCGCGAGCCGTGAGACGAAAGAAGCGCAAGTGGAGGCGATATCCCGATGAAGACGCTGGCATCCGACACGCGGGGAGGAGAGGATCGTACGGGAGGCGGCGCGGCAGGTACACGGCAGGTCGCCACGTCCACCCGCCGTCCTGTGCTCGCCAGGGCGACACGCCTGCTCAACCCCATCATCTTGAAGCTGGCCGGGAAACGGTATGTGCGCGTCTACGCGGTGATCGAGCACCGCGGCCGCCGCTCCGGCCGCACGTACACGACGCCGGTTGCGGCGCGACGGACCAGCGATGGCTTCATGGTGCCGATGGCATTTGGCGAGCAGGCGGACTGGTTCCGCAACGTGCTGGCGGCGGGGGAATGCGTCATCCGCTGGAATGGCGTCGCCTATCATGTCATCGAGCCTGAGCTCGTAGACTGGGCGACGGCGCGACTGGCGCTCGGTCGAGTCGAGCGCATGCTGGCGCCGCTGTTCGCCAGGCAGTTCGTGCGACTGCGGCTGGCGCCAGCGGACGCGGGCAGCGCCGCGGCCGAATGAGATCGGCGCTCGATGTGCTGGGGTATTCCACAGGAGGTGGCAGATAGTGGAGTCGTTTGAAGACTACCGAACCCACCTCTTCGCCATCGCCTACCGCATGCTCGGCAGCGCGATGGATGCCGAAGACATGGTGCAGGAGACGTATCTGCGCTTGCAGGCGACGCCGGCAGACACACGGGAAAGCATCGTCTCGCTCAAAGCCTATCTGACGACCATCCTCACGCGGCTCTGCCTGAACCAGCTCCAGTCGGCGCGGCGCCGGCATGAGCAGTATGTCGGCCCGTGGCTGCCGGAGCCGATCAGCACCGGCCGCGCGAGCGCGGCGGCGGATGCGGCGAACCCGGAGGAGCGCATGGAGCTGTACGAGTCCGTCTCGCTGGCGTTCCTGGTGCTGCTGGAGGAATTGCCACCCATCGAGCGCGCGGTCTTCCTGCTGCGCGATGTCTTCGACTACGAGTATGTGGAGATCGCCGCGTTTCTGGGCAAGAGCGAGGTGGCATGTCGCCAGGCGGCGAGCCGCGCGAAGAAGCATCTCGCCGAGCACCGGCCGCGCTTCACGCCGTCGCAGGAGATGCAGCGGGAGATGCTCGCCAGCTTCTTGCGGGCGGTGCGGAGCGGCGATATGGATGGCCTGATGACGCTGCTGGCCGACGACGTCACGCTGTGGGCCGACGCGGGCGGCAAGGTGCGGCAGGCGCCGCTGCGCCCGATTGTGGGGCGCGATGCGGTGGCGCGGCTCAGCGTGGGAACGGTGCGCTTCCTGCCGGAGGGCTATACGAGCGAGATTGCGGAGATCAATGGGCAACCAGCGGTAGTCATCCGCGCAGGCGGTCATGCCTTCTCGGTGATCGCCGTCGAGGTGGACGGGCAGCGCATCCGCACCGTGCGTGTCATCGCGAACCCGGAGAAGCTGCGCGGGGTCTAGCCTACCTCCCAGCGCACTTCCCCGCGGTCCACACAAGCTATCGGCCAAGCGGCGCGAACCGGCTAAAATGGCGGGGTGGTATGGATTGTGCCACTCCGGCGGGGGAAAAGAGGAAGGCATGCTCTTGGTCCGGCCGGACGGCGACGATGCCTCCCAGTCGTGGTTCTGTATCAGGCGTGCTGGAGCACCGTGTGGCAGGTGAGCGGGCGCGGCGAAGCCCCACTTCTCTGGATGCCACAGCGTGGCCGGCGCGACCACCTTGGAAGGAGTCCCTGGGCTATGAGTAGTCTGGCCGCGAACGCCAACGCAACACCGACACGGGCGGTGCGCACCAACATTCCCGCCCGCATGGATCGACTCCCCTGGAGCCGCTGGCACTGGCTCGTCGTGATCGCGCTCGGCATCACCTGGATCTTGGACGGACTGGAAGTCACCATTGTTGGCGCTATCGCCAGCCGGCTCACGGATCCGGCCACCATCCACCTCACCACTGTGGAGGTCGCCAGCGCGGGCACGACCTATCTGATCGGCGCTGTGCTCGGCGCGCTCTTCTTCGGCCGCATGACGGATCAGCTCGGCCGCAAGAAGCTCTTCATGATCACGCTCTCGGTCTACCTGGTCGCGACGGTGCTGACCGCCTTCGCGCCCAATTACCTCTGGTTCGCCGTGACACGCTTCTTCACCGGCGCCGGCATCGGCGGCGAGTATGCGGCGATCAACTCCGCCATTGACGAGTTGATCCCAGCGCGCATGCGCGGCCACGTGGACCTCGCCATCAACGGCTCGTGGTGGGTCGGCACGGCCTTCGGCGCGCTGCTGACGGTCTGGCTGCTGGACCCGGCGATCTTCGCGATCAACCTGGGCTGGCGCCTGTGCTTCGCGCTGGGCGCGGTGCTCGGCCTGGCAGTACTGCTCATCCGGCGCTACGTGCCGGAAAGCCCGCGCTGGTTGATGATGCACGGGCGCTTCGAGGAGGCCAATGAGATCGTCGGCATGATCGAGGGCGAGGTGATGAAGGATGAGCACCTCAACGCGCTGCCGCAGCCGGAAGGCTACATCATGGTGCGCCCGACCGGCACCGTGAGCTTCCGCGCCATCGCGCGCACGATGCTGCACGACTACCCAACGCGCGCGCTGCTCGGCTTCTCGCTGATGGTCGGCCAGGCGTTCCTCTACAACGCGATCTTCTTCACCTACGCGCTGGTGCTGACCACCTTCTATCACATCCCCGCCGGCAGCGTCGGCCTCTACCTGATCCCGTTCGCCGTCGGTAACTTCTGCGGCCCGCTGCTGCTCGGCCGTCTGTTCGACAGCATCGGCCGGCGGCAGATGATCGCGGGCACCTACATTCTCTCCGGGGTGCTGCTGACGATCACGGGTTGGCTGTTCGTCGCGGGCGTGCTCAACGCCGTGACACAGACCATCGCCTGGTCGGTGATCTTCTTCTTCGCCTCGGCGGGGGCCAGCGCGGCATATCTGACCGTCAGCGAGGTCTTCCCGCTGGAGGTGCGCGCGATGGCGATCGCGCTGTTCTACGCCATCGGCACGGGCGTCGGCGGCGCGCTGGCGCCGGTGGTCTTCGGCGCGCTGATCGCGTCTGGCAAGTCGGTCAACGTCTTCTACGGCTATCTGTTCGGCGCGGCGCTGATGATCGCGGCCGGCATCGTCGCGGCGGTCTTCGGCGTCAAGGCGGAGCGGCAGTCGCTCGAAGCCGTGGCGAAGCCGCTCTCGGTCACCGATGTCGAGCTTGGCCCGGCGGCCGGGGAGGCGCAAGGCGCGGCCACTGCGTAGGGAGTCCTCGCCCCTGCCTCTCTCCTTGCGAGGAGAGGGGAGACAGAGCGGGGCGCTTCCCAGCGCTGGGAAGCGCCCCGTCGCGTTGCGGCCCAGGCCGCGGGTGCCGCGGGTTACGACGTGACGACGATGGTCGCCTTCATGGTGGGATGGATGGAGCAGTGGTAGGGGTAGGTGCCCGGCTTGGTGAAGGTGAAGCTGACCGTGTTGCCGTCGTCCACCGGTAGGGTGAACGTGGCTGGGTCGCCAGCGTCACTAGTGATGTTGTGGGTCGTGCCGCTGTCGTTGCTCCAGACGACGGTCGTGCCAGCCTTCACAGAGAGTTGCTTGGGGGAGAAGGCGAAGTTCGTTACGTTGTAGCCGATGCCGCCGCCGGTGATGGATACCTGTGCCTGCGGGCCGGACGGGGTCGGGGTGGTGGCGGCCGTGGTGGGGGCGGTCGTGGCGGTGGGCGATTCGGCGCCCAGGGTCGGGCCGGTGCTGGTCGTGCCGCAGCCGGCCAGGATGAGCATGGCGGCGAGGGCAAGCGTGGAGAGGATGACGGCGAACGCTGTCGCGCCGCGTCCTGGGCGAAGGGTCTCGCGCATGGTGATGGTCTCCTCGCGATAGTGCTGAGTAGCCGAATGCCGCGTCCTGCGAACCCGGCGGTCCTTCGCGTTGCTAACCAATTGTTAGTACGTCGCGCCGTTACCTATCCTCACGTCTCCTCTCCCCACCCTCCGCGGCACGCGATGTGCGGGAAGCTGGGCGCGTACTGCCTACTACTGTATGGCGGGTAGCGCGCCGGGCGCAAGGCGCGGCAAGGCGCGGGCCAACGCGCACAGGATGAGCGGATACGAGCGGAAACGAGAGGACGCGGCTCATGGAACTGCTGGACACGCTGGATGTGATCGATCAGCAACAGTGGCTGGACCCGACGGGCGACACGGTGCAGCGCGCCGTCACCACCGTGCTCACCCACGACAATCCCACTGGCAAGAAGCTGGACAACTTTCTGAATGGGACGTGGCTGGGCCACCCGTTGCACCCGGTGCTGACCGATATCCCCGTCGGCGCCTGGACCGTCGGCCTCACGCTGGATGGGCTGGAGTCGTTCGCCGGCCGCCCAGAGCTGGCGCCGGGCGCGGACGCGGCGACGGTGATCGGCTTCCTGGGCGCGCTCGGCGCGGCCGTCACGGGGCTGGCGCAGTGGCAGTACACCGTTGACCGGCCGCGGCGCCTGGGCCTGGCGCACGCGCTGCTCAACACCACGGCGACGGCGCTCTATGGCGCGTCCATCGTCTGCCGCCTGACCGGCCGGCGTGGCGCGGGCAAGGCCACCGCGCTATTCGGCTACACCATCGCTGCCGTCTCGGCCTACATCGGCGGCGATATCGTCTACACCCACCGCATCGGCGTCAACCATGCGCCCGAAGAGCCGCTGCCTGACACGTTCACGCCCGTGCTGGCCGACAGAGAGCTGCCAGAGGGCGGCATGGAGCGTGTGCAAGTGGGCAATGTGCCAGTGCTGCTGGCACGCTACCAGGGCACGGTCTACGCGCTCGCCAACACCTGCGCGCACCTTGGCGGGCCGCTGAACGAGGGCAAGATGGACGGCTGCAGCGTGATCTGCCCCTGGCACGGCTCGCGCTTCGCGCTCGACAGCGGCGCGATGCTCGACGGGCCGACGACGCTGCCACAGCCGCGCTACGAAGTGCGTGTGCGCGGCGGGCAGATCGAGGTGCGCCAGCCGGCGGGTGAGGGAGCGCCGTAGGCCGGCGCATCGCTCAATCGGGGGGAGCCCCGCCTGGGCAGCTTCCCGGCCTTCAGGCCGGGGCAAATCTCCTTGCCACACGCGCATCTTGCCATCGGGGATTACCCCTGGCATGAATGCCAGGAGGCTATCCCAGGTGCAACGCATCCCACTGGGATCGCGGCGCTGGCAATACCCGGATGGCCCGCATCATCCTATCAAACAAACACCATACAGAGAGTGGACAATCAGCAGTCAGAGAGCCGCATGGTGGCACGGCGCGTGCGGCTCTCTCATGTCTTGTATGTTCGCGGCCGCAGGGGCCGCGTTGTTGTGAATCGTTGTTAGAGGAGCGACAGATGACACAAGCCAGCCCCGTTGACCAGACCACCGGCAACATCTTGACGGTTGACGACAGCATTCCCGTTCCCGCGCCGGTCAGCGACGTGTATCGCCGCTGGAACGACTTCCCCAGCTTCCCCAGCTTCATGAGCAACGTGCAGGAGGTGCGGCCGCTGGGCGGCAATCGCTATCATTGGGTGGCGCGCATCTTCGGCGTCAAGCAGGAGTGGGACGCTGAGGTGACAGAGAACGTGCCGAACCAGCGCATCTCGTGGCGCAGCACCAGCGGCTCGTACAACGCTGGCACCGTCAGCTTCACGCCGGACGGCAGCGGCCAGACGACCGTGCGTCTGCGGCTGGAGTACGCGCCGCCGGGCGGCAAGGTAGGCCAGGCGCTCGACCAGCTCACGCAGACGACGCGGCGCGAGGTCTCGGAGGATTTGCGCAACTTCAAGAACCTGATCACCGGCCAGCCCACCAGCCAGGGCATCGCGGGGTCGGCCACGCAGGCGATGCAGGGCATGCGGCAGGGCATCCAGCAGGGGATGCAGCAGTTCCAGCAGCAGGCGCCGGGCGGGTTGGGCAGCGTGCTAGGGCCGCTGACCGTGCCGATCGGCGCGAGTGTCGCCGGCGGTGTCGCGTCGTACATGATCGGCAAGCGGCTGCGCGAGAGCCGGGCCTACGCGATGTACACCAGCCCGGTGGCGCTGCCCAACGCCATCGCCGGCTGGGCGCTGACGGGCGCCTCGGCGGCCAGCGTGCTTGGCTCGGCCACACTGCGCTCGCGCGGCCGTCCGACCGATGCGCTCTTCATCGGCCAGTGGGCGCCCACCTTCCTGCAGGCGGGCATCCTGGCGCGGCTGCTCGGCCACCGCGGCATCCAGACCAACCTGCCCACCTCGGTCATGAGCTGGACGTACGCGGCGGCCTCCGCCGGCTCGATTCTCGCCTCGGCGACGCTGCACGCGCGTGGCAAGCGTGAGGATGGGCTGTTCGTCGGCCAGTGGGCGCCCACCTTCCTGGGCGCGGCGCTCTTCACGCGGCTGTTCAACCGCCTGCTAACACGGTAAGCCCCGCGTCAGGAGTGGCGAAGGCCCGGACGGCGCATCTCCCCGCGAGGTGGCCGCTTCCGGGCCTTGCTCTGTCGTCGCCCCTCACACAGCGGCGAATTCGTCGCGCAGCGGCTCGGCGATCTCGCTGGCGAGGCGGCGGCAGATGCCGGCGGGGAACGGCTCGCGCCCCCGCACGTCCACCTGCGGCCCGCCCATGTAGAGGATGAGATGCGTCGCGCCGGCCCGGATGAAGCCGCGCAACCGCTCGCGTACGCCGGGCAGATCCGCCGGATCGGTGCCGACCTGTACGGAGCGCGCAATTGTCGCCGGGTCGCGGCCGATGGCGCGGCAATGCTCGTCTAGCACTCCGCTCTTGTGCGTGAACTCTTCGGGCGTGCCGCCGCCGTAGTTCCAGATGTCGGCGTACTCGGCCGTCACGCGCAGCGTCAGCTTCTCCCCGCCGCCACCGATCACGAACGGCGGGTGCGGCTGCTGGATGGGCTTCGGCTCGCAGCGCGCGCCTTTGAGCTGATAGAACTGGCCGTCGTAGTCCGGCGCCTCCTCCGTCCACATGCGCCGGATGACCGCGCACGCCTCGCCCAGCCGGCGGATGCGCTCACCCGGCGCGTACAAGGGGATGCCATACGCGCTATGCTCCAGCTCGTTCCAACCCGCGCCGATGCCAAAATCGAGCCGGCCGTTCGAGATGATATCCACCGTCGCGCCCATGTTGGCGAGCACGGCGGGATGGCGGTAGGTGTTGCCCGTCACCATCGCGCCGACGCGGATGCGCGTAGTCTGGGCGGCGAGCGCGGCCAGCAGCGTCCAGCCTTCCAGGCAGGGGCCGGTCGGGTCGGAGCCGAGCGGCATGAAGTGGTCGAAGTCCCAGGCGTGCTCGAAGATGGGCAGATCATCCGCCTCTTGCCAGACGCGCAGCACGTCCGCGTAGGTGGTGTATTGCGGAGCCGTCTTGATGCCGAAGCTGAGATGCATTGTCGCTCGGTCCTTTCCATCAGGGGGCTATCAGGTCACTCGCCGCCTGCCGCCCGGCACGAAGGAGAGCACGGCCATCGCCGCCAGATACGACGCCGCCATCAGGGCGAAGGCCGCCACGAAGCCCGCGTGGTCAATCAGCGCGCCCAGGATGGCGTCCCACACGGAGCCGAGGCTGTAGGCGATGGTGAAGTACCAACCCAGCGCGGCGTCGCGCTCGCCATCCGGCGCCTGGTCAATCAGGTACGCCTGCAGCAGCGGCGCCTCGGCGTAGATCACCAGGCCCATCAGCGCCAGCTCCACGACGATCAGCGCGACTGAGGGCGCGGCGCCGGACGTGACGGCGACGAGCAGCGCGGTGAAGAGCGCGGCGGCGATGTAGCTGAGGTAGAGTACGCGGCGGCGCCCCAGCCGGTCCGAGAGCCGGCCCGCCGCCAGCGGCCCGACGACGCTGCCGGCCAGCAGCACCGTATAGAGCACCGAGACGGTGGCGGGGGGCAGCCGCACGGGGCCTTGCAGATAGAGCGGGACGTACTTCGTGACGATGCCCAGCCCGCGCCCGCCCGCCGCGATCACCGACGCCGCGATCACCAGCAGCACGCCGCGATGCCGCAGCGGCGCCAGCGCCCCGGCCACCCCCACGCGCCAGTTGACGGTGGGCTTGCGTGCGGGCGCGGTAGAGACGGATACGCTGGGAGCGGCAGGAGCGGCAGGTGCAGTGGATGCGGCCGGCTCGCGGGCGAAGATTAGCACGGACGTGCCGGCGAGGATGCCGGGCAGCGCGAAGAGCATCACCGTGGGCTGCCAGCCCAGCCGCGCGATCAGCGCCGCGCCGGCCAGCGGGACGGCGAGCGTGCCGATGTTGCCGGCGGTGACGTGCGCCGCGATGGCCGCGCCGCGTCGCGCCCGCCCGAAGGTATCGGCCAGCAGCGAGTTGCCGACGGGATGCTGCGGCGCGCTGCCCACACTGCGCACGACGGAGAAGGCCAGGAAGGGCGCGAAAGTGGTGGCGGTGCCGGTGAGCAGCATGCCGAGCGCGGCGGTGAGGTTGCCCAGGCCGATCAGCGTCTTGCGCGCGACGTAGCGCGTGAGGTAGCCGAACACGACCTGCAAGACGCCGCCGGCGATGTTGGCGGCGGTGCCGATCAGCCCGATCTGCGTGTAGCTGAAACCGTACTGGTCGTGCAGGATGGGAAAGATCAGCGGCAGCAGCACGGTGGTGGCGTGCAGGAAGGCGTGCGCCCCGCCGACCGAGGTGAGATTCACCCAGGCCAGCCGGCGCGGGATGGGCGGCTGTTCGCCGGCGGTCGTCTCAGTTGTGGTGGTGTCAACGGTCGCCACGATGCGCGGTCCCTCTGCTGCTGATGTACCTCTCACCGTAGCACAGGAGGGCAAGGGTGAACGGGATGGCAAGCGGCCCGTAGACGTGGTAACGTCCATCACATAGCGCATGAATGCGCGTGAATAGGGCGCGCGAGAACAGCGTGAGGGGAGAGCGCGGCACATGGCGGAGCAACCACGACGCATCCAGGTGGGCGAGGCGACGGTGACGATCATCAACGCGGGCGACCTGCGGTTCAGCCTGCGCGACGAGCTGGCCGTGCCGGAGGAGGAATGGCGTCCGGCGCACGCGGATGTCTTCGCCACGCCGCTCGTCTTTCCCAGCCAGTGCTTCCACATCGCCGCGCCGGGCCTCTCACTGATGGTGGACGCCGGGCGCTACGACGTGCCGGAAGGGTCGGGGTTCGCTATTCCAGGCTACGTCCCGCCGCCCGCGCTGCCGGAGCAGCTCGCCGCCGCCGGCATCCGCCCCGAAGACGTGCGCTACGTGGTCATCACGCACGCGCACTGGGACCATTTCAACGGCGTGACGCAAGCGATGAACGGGTCCGACGCGCCCATCATGCCCACCTTCCCCAACGCGCGCCATCTGCTCGGCCGCGCGGACTGGGAAGATGCTAAGATGCGCGCCGAGGTGGCACGGCCCGACAGTATGCAGAGCCGCACGCTGGGCGTGCTACATCGCGCCGGGCTGCTGGAACCGGTCGAGGGGGATCGCGATCTCGGCGGCGGCGTGCGGCTCGTCGCCACGCCGGGCGAGTCGCCAGGGCATACGGCCGTGCGCGTGGAGTCGCGCGGGCAGGTGGTGTACTGCGTGGGCGATCTCTATCACCATCCCGTCGAGGTGGAGCGGCCAGAGTGGATGGCGACCTGGGCGGACCGCGCCGCGACACCAACGAGCCGGGCGCGGCTGGCGACAGCGGCGCTGGCGGAGGATGCGCGGCTGCTGGCGGCGCACATCGCGGGCGTGGGGCGGCTGGCGCGCACGGGTGAGGGCGTGCGCTGGGTGGAGGCGGAACAGCATGGAGAGTGACAGACGTATTCAGACGATCGCACGGAGGCGTTGTCATTTTGCTGGCAGCCCACGGAGCTGATCCCGAAGGGCGAGTGTCCTGGTAGGGCGCGCCACCTGGCATTCATGCCGGGAAGGCGAACAAATGACAACAGCCTCGCCCATCAGGTATGGGCCACAGCCAGAGAAGCCCAAAGAACAGGCCGGGCGCCCGTCTGGACACCCGGCCCGTCATGTTGCCTCGCGCTACGGCGTTAGTTCGAGAACGGCCCGAAGCCGTCGGGGAACGTGCTTGGCGCGGGAGCGCCGGTCCCATTGGTCCCGTTGGAGCCGTTGGGCGTGGCGGGAGTGTCCATCTCGCCGTCCGGGGGATGCAGGCCCACCGTCTCGGCGTTGGGGATGGGCGCCACCTCGGCCAGGCTGATACCCGTCCCAATCAAGATCTGGCTGAGCTGCTTAGCGTCGAGCGTCTCGTGCTTGCGCAGCTCGGCCGCGATGCGCTCCAGCGTCACCTTGTGCTCGGTGAGCAATTGCTTCACCTGCTGGTACGCCTGCTGCACGAGGTCGCGCGTCTCCTC
>JAICVS010000268.1 GCA_025935195.1 Ktedonobacterales bacterium | reverse complement strand
GGCGTCGGCGTGGTTTCGCGAGGCTTGTTTCTTATCGGCAAGAATGGCCGGTTAGGTCTGCGATTCGTATCCTGCGGTTCAGCCATCGTGATCCTGGGATTGGTCGCCACCTTCATGCAGATGTGATCTCCCGGTATTCGAACCGGGGATAGCCGACCAGGACTGTGTTTCTGCTGGAGCCGTGCCATTTTCGCTCCAGGCCCGGCGCTACCCCAGGAGCACTTCGGGCTCGTGTTTTTCCGTCATGGTGAGGACGATGGCGGCGGCGAGGATGAGGGCGCCGCCGATCCAGGTGCCGAGGCCGAGGTGGTCACCGAGGAGTTCCACTCCGAGGATGGCGCCCAGAGCCGGTTCGATGTTGAGGAAGACTCCGGCGCGCGAGGCGGGGACGTGGTGGATGCCCCAGTTCCACAGCAGCGTGGCGGCTGCGGTGCAGAGCAGGCCGCTGGCGGCGACAGCGAGCCAGATCTTCCAGCCGACTCCGTGGACCGGCGGGAGGCCACTGCGCGCGAGGACCCAGACGGCGAGCATCGCCGTGCCGGTGAGGAGTCCCCACACGGTGACGGCCATCGGCGAGTGACCCTCGCGCATGAGGCGCTGGTTGAGGAGGATCCATCCCAGCGCGAAGAACATGGCAGCGATGACGAGCAGATCGCCGAAGAGGTTGCCGCCGCCGGTGACGTGATGGCTGGTGCTGGAGATGATGAGCACCATGCCAAGGGTCGATCCGGCGAGGGCAAGCCAGCCTTTCAGGTCGAGGTGCTCGCCGGCGAACATCGTCGCGCCGACGGCGAGGATGACCGGCATCGTGCCGACCATCAGCGCCGCGTGGCTGACGGTGGTCAGGCTGAGTCCGTAGAACTGGACGAGAAACTGCACCGGGATGCCAAGAAATGCGCCAATGAGCAGCACGCGCCACTGGCGCGCGGAAAAGCGCGGTACTTCGATGATGGGGATCAGTCCGGCGCAGGCGAAGAGGAATCGATACAGAACAAAATGATCGACGCTGAGGCGCTGGAAGGCGACTTTGCCGAAAAAGAATCCGGTACTCCAGAAGATGCCGGCGAGCGCGCAGGCTGCGTAACCAAGTCCGCGGCTAACGGTGCGGCGTCGGTCCTGGAGGGCAGAGGATTGGTCGAGCGCGGGGCGGCGATTCATCAGGACGAACTGGGGATAGTGGCGAGGCTGCGCCACGCATCGCCGATGAAGAGCCGGATGGCAGCGATGCCTGCGGCCCCGTTCTCAATGCAGGCGGCGGCGTTCTTTTCGGTGACGCCGCCGAGGGCAATCACGGGGATGGGCGCAGCGATCTCGACGGCGGAACGGAGAGCGGCGAGTCCCTGACCACTGGTGACCTTCTGCGCGGTGACCTTCTCGAAGACGGGCGAGAAGAGCAGCAGCGAGGCTCCCGAGGCGCGGCGGATTTCTTCGGGCGAGTGGCAGGCGGCGCTGACGATGGCTTCGCGTCCGGCGCGCTGGTAGGCGCCAGCGGCGGCGCGGACGGCGGTTCCGGCTGTGCCGACCATCTGCGGGTTGCCGGCGGGCTCGAGCCCGGGCGTGGAGGGCAGATGCACGCCGTCGGCTCCCGCGGCGAGGGCGATTTGCGCGGGGCCGTTGAGGAGGACGCGCGTCGCGCTTCCGGTGGAGCGCACAGCTTCGACGATCTCGGCGGTGAGCGATTGCAACTCCGGCAGGGGCAAATCTTTTTCGCGGATCTGGATGTAATCGACGCCGCCGCCAGCCCAGCTGAGCGCGAGTGTGACGAGCCGGCGGCGCTGCTCGGAGTCGTCGCCGGGGAGGGCTCTGCGGCTCGTAATGGCGTAGAGCAGCATCTGACTTAACAGTGTATGTGTGAAATGCAACAGGTCTCAGGGGTAAGATGACCTGGGACCCGCTTTCGGTCTGACCTTTGTCCCAGGCCTTCCTCAACGCATGGCGAAATTCGATCTATTGGTTATCGGATCCGGTCCTTCCGGTCAGCGCGCGGCAGTTTCGGCGATCAAGAAGGGCAAGAGCGTGGCGCTCGTGGAGATGCGGAGCGTGGTGGGCGGCGTGTGTATCAACACCGGCACCATTCCCAGCAAGACCATGCGCGAGGCGGTGCTGCATCTTTCCGGGTACAACTACCGCTCCATCTACGGCATGAACTACCGCGTGAAGGAAAAGATCACGATGGCCGATCTGGCCTTCCGCGTACAGCACGTGATCAAGACGGAGATCGACGTCACCGAGGCGCAGCTTTCGCGCAACGGCGTGGAGGTGATCAACGGCGTCGCGCGCTTCGAGGATGATCACCATGTGCATGTGGATGGCGCGCGCGGGGCCAATACGTACGAGGCGGACAAGATTGTCATTGCAGTGGGAACGCGTCCGGCCTCGACGGACAAGGTTCCCGTCAACGGCAAGACCATCATCAACAGCGATCAGGTGCTGGAACTGCCGGAGCTGCCGAAGACGCTGATCGTCGTGGGCGGTGGCGTGATCGGCGTCGAGTACACGTGCATGTTCGCGGCGCTGGGGGTGCGGGTAACGCTGATCGAGAAGCGACCGCGGCTGCTGGAGTTTGCCGATCAGGAGATCGTGGAGGCGCTGAGCTATCACCTGCGCGACAGCCGCGTGACGATGCGGCTGGGCGAAGAGGTGCAGAGCGTGGAGCAGGTGGACGGCGCGGTGGTGGCGAATCTGGAGAGCCGCAAGCGCGTCTCCGGCGATGCGCTGCTGTACGCGGTGGGACGCCAGGGCAATGTGGACGAGCTGAATCTGCAGGCGGCGGGGATCGAGGCCGACAATCGCGGG
>JAICVS010000156.1 GCA_025935195.1 Ktedonobacterales bacterium | reverse complement strand
TGGTCGGCCGGCCCGATGTGGAGGTCGCCGCCGTCATGTGGGAGCTGCTGCTCGATCCAGCGGTCTTCGCTCCCCGCGCCGGCATGTTCGAGATCGGCCAGCTCCAGGCGACCTACTGGGCGCCGCGTGCGGGTGGCGGCAAGATCGAGCGGCTCGATCAGGTCGTCCAGGTGCCGCAAAACAGCGCCGGACAGGTCGCGCCCATCGAGCCGGACGTGCAGATGGCGCTCGGGCTGATCACCGCGTACCGCTTCCAGGCCCAGGCCGACCAGTACATGACACAGGGCAAGCTGGCCGACGCCGCGCGCGTCATGACCACCTCCGCCCTTCGTCTCCAGCAGGCAGGCGACGCAACGCTCGCCGCCCAGGCCCAGCGCGCGGCCCAGGCGCTCGGTGGCAACGCCGCCCAGAGCGTCGAGGAGACACTGCGCGCCAAATACAAGACCAAGAACGAAGCTGGCCTCTTCAACCGCCTGCGCCATCGTCATCGCCTCTGATCCCCGCATGCCACCGCGATCCGCTTCCCCCGCGATTCCCCTGTACCCCTCGCCACACCACCGTGACTATGATGGGCCACCCCGCGCCGCTGATCGTGACTCGCGGTACGGGCGACAGCAAGGAGCAGCCAATGCCCACCCCCAGGAAGCGCGGCAACACCTACAACCTCAGCGGGCGTGTCGTCCTCATCCCCGGCGGCCTCGGCGGCCTCGGCACGGCCGTCACACGCGCCTTCATCGCTTCCGGCGCCTCCGTCGTCGCCGTGGATAACATCGCCCGCGACACGGAGCTTGCCGCGCTACGAGCCGAGTTGGGCACGCACGCCGGCCAGCTCAGCTTCATGCGGGCGGATGTCGGTGACGAAGGCGCGGTCGCGGCGCTCGTACGCGACATCCACACCCGTTCCGACCGGCTAGACATCCTGGTGAACGTCGTCGGCGGCTTCGCCGCCGGCCAAGCGATCACCGAGCTAGACCTCGCCATCTGGCAGAAAATGTTCGATCTCAACCTGAAGAACGCCTTCGTCCTCTCCAAGCATGTCGCGCCGCCGATGGTCGCGCGCGGCTGGGGTCGCATCATCCACATCTCCTCGCGTGCCGCGCGCAGCGGTCGCGCCAACGCCGCCGCATACGCCATCTCCAAGCGCGCGGTGATCGATCTCGTCGAGATTCAGGCCGAGGAGCTGCGCACGTCCGGTGTCACCGTCAACACCATCCTGCCCAGCATCATTGACACCCCCGCCAACCGCGCCGCCATGCCCAACAGCGATTACGACCGCTGGCCCAAAGCCGACGAGATCGCGCGCGTGCTGCTCTTCCTCGCCTCCGACGACTCCAAGCTCATCAGCGGCGCCGCCATCCCCGTCTATGGCCAGGGGTAGCGATTCCCATGAACCGCACCGATCGGATGTTGGCGATCATCCTCCCCGACTCTCCGCGCCAGCGCGTCGCCGCCGAGGCCGCCGTCATGCTCGACCTGTACGCGCCCGCCGTGCGATGCCGAGGTCGTCAGGTGAGATTGCCGAGCGTGTGAAGCGCATCACAGCAGATGAACCTATCTGGAGCCTGAACGCGCAGGTGGGCCAGCTCGCGGTGACGACGCTCCCGGCGTAAGCCCGCACCCGTCCCACGCGATGGCGGCTCATGGCACCGGCGGTCATATGCCATCACATTCCCCTTCTGGTCTCTATCCAGGCGATCCGGTGATCCTGACACGTACTGTGGTGATATCCGTTTGCCCATGCCCGCTCAGGAAAGGTGGGGCAGGCATTGGCGGACATTCGCCGTGATGGTTTAGCGCCGGCCCACCTGCCCGCACCCGGCGGGAGCCCGCCAAGCCGCTGGATTCTATACGATTGCCGCCAAACCTGTGGTGAGGCACGCGGCACATGGAGGAGGTGTAATGTGGATCCAGTGGAGCTACTGCGCGACTTCCTAGCGCGTGATATTGAGGATGCGCTGGCGCCGCCCGAACAACGGCGCTCAGATGGATGGGAGCGAAAGCTCGCGGCGATCGCTACCTACCGTACGCTCACGAGCGAACAGGCACATGCGGGAGCACGTGTGATGCTCGACGCATATGTCGAGTGCGTGCGGAAAGAGCGGAGAAGCGTACGGGGCGTGTCCCTCGCCGCCATCGCGATCGAGCCGCTGGAATGGCTCGCCATCTTCCAGCCTGTGGCCATGCGCGAGCTGTATCGCGCGGTGATCGAACATGGAATCTTCTGGTATGCGCCAATCTATTGCGCAGGCGATGCCGCGACACGCACTGCCCTCCTCGACCGTCTCGCCTTCGTGGAGGTTGAGCCAGGTGTAATTGAAGCGACGACCGAGATGTCCTCCTTACTGGAATATCTCGCCTGGATCGGCGACGACGCAGTGGTCTTGAAGTTCGCCGAGTGGCGCGGCTATACGCTGCTCTGGCATCCCACTCCCGAGCTGGTAGAGCGCAACCCCTCGCTGGCGGGAGTATCCAGCACCATCCCTCTCATCAGCACCACGAGAGAAGCTGGCTGGGAACTGACCCTTGAAGGCCAACGTCGTGATCTCTACTCACAGCACTGGCACGGCTTGTTGCCTGCTGGCGGTGGGTCGGGCTCGCCCGCTCCTGTTGCTGTCGGCGTTCCCATGGGCATGGAGTGCGCCTGGTGTGGGCGTGAGCTCGCTGCCATCATTGACCTTGATCTGCACGCACCACAACTCGCCTTCCTCCAGATCGAGGGTGAGCGCCTGCGGATTCCCGCGTGCCGGTGGTGCTCGTATGGTGGTGGCAATGGGCCGCTGTTCTGGCGAGTCAACACAACGGGCGAGGCACAATGGTGTGAGGCGAATGGCCCCCGGCCGGAACTGGGGGCGCGGTACGATGACCCAACTCGCTCATACGAGCCGGCCTGGGTCGCGATGGCGTACTCCCTCGGTCCAGTACGGACGGATCCATATACGTCGCTGGTGCCTGACGATGACTTCATCTCGAACAGGCTGGGTGGACTGCCGGAATGGGTCCAGTATCCTGAATATCCTGTATGTCCCGAATGTGGCAAGTCCATGAGGTTCATCGGTCAGATCGATGCCGACGAGCACGGCGGGTGGGAGGGCCTGATATATGCTTGCATCTGCGACACCTGCCGCCTCGCCGCGACAGTCCACCAACAGACATGAGGCGGCCTCGACAGGAGAATCCTCTTGTGCCCCGCTTATACGTTATCCGAGCGAGCGCTTGACCAGGTGTCTACGGGCCGCCAGACGAGACGAGATAGGCGTTCTAGAGACCGTCTGAAAAATCGTCACCGCCGGGTTAGGCGGCGCAGCAGGAGGCGGATCATGCACACAAAGATCATGGCCTCACTGCTGGCGCACAGCAGCTCATAGTCCTTGCTGAGGCGGCGGGCTTGCGCCTGCCAGGCGAACGTGCGCTCGACCACCCAGCGCCGGGGCAGCACGCGGAAACCGGGCGGCGGCAGGTACCTGGACCAGTCGATCTGGTCGCCAGGCAGGTCTTCGAAGACCCAGACCTTCTTGTAGCGTGGGGGTGCTTCACGATCTCGGCGCTCCAGCCCAGCGTCTGCTCGATCCAGTCCTTGCCCTTGCCGCGCCCGTTGTCGCCGGCATCCAGCCAGACGTGCGCGAGCCGTGGGAACTGAGCGGCAACGGGAGCGGCCAGCAGGAGCTTGACCCCGTCGCGGTCCATGATGCCAGCCGGGATGGACAGCGACAGCCAGGAGTAGTCCTTCGGTGTCGACCAGAAGATGCCGCTTGCGCCCTTTCACCTGCTTGCCGCCGTCGTAGCCGCGCACGCCCCCAACGCTGGTCGTCTTCACGGACTGACTGTCGATGATGCCCGCGCTGGGCTGCGGGTCGCGCCCCAAGCGCACGCATAGTTGCTCACGCAGGACCGTATGAATGCGTTCCCAGGTACCATCCAGCCGCCACTTCCGGAAATAGTGGTAGACGGTTTTCCACGGCGGAAACTCGTGCGGCAGCAGGCGCCACGCGCCGCCGGCCCGCGGGGCGTAGAAGACGGCGTTGAGGATGCCACGCGGGCTGTGCTGGCGCGGGCGTCCGCGTGCCGCGGGTGGCGGGAGCAGGGGCGGGGCGGCACCAACGCCCATTCAGCGTCCGAGAGGTCCGAGAGATCGCCGCGGGTGGTGTGTGTACCCATGCCTCGCAGCGTATCCAAGACGGCCGCATGCCCGATTTTTCAGACGGCCTCTGATTGATAAGGTCTTCACGCTCATGCGCCGGCAGCGGCGCCACCGCGATGCGTTCCGCCACCGCGACAGTCGCTTCCGCCGTCACGCCCGCCATCAACCCGGCCAGCGGCCATAGGTCGTAGTACGGCGTCTCCAACACTCGTTCCGACGCCACTTCCCATAGCCGGATCACGTCGAAGACGTAGCGCAGGCGCTCCTCACCCATCCACTCGACGACGAACGGCGACTGTGCCAGCGTCTCGGCCTGCCGCAGGAACACCACCAGCGAGCGCACCGGCAGCCCATCCCGCAGCCAGAGCCGCAAACCGTACTCGGCCATCCGCTGGCCGATCTCGGGGTCCGGCTTCGTCTGTAGCTCGATATGCAGAATGCCCCGCTGCCCATCCGGCCGCTCGACTTCCCAGATCAGATCCGCCCGACGCGACGCGGCCGGCAGCTCCGGCGAAAGTTCTCCGCGCCACGTCAGCCCAGGCGCGACGAGCCGCAAGAAGCCATCATGGGCGCGCAACAAGAGCCGTTTGAGCGGCTGATCGTAATCCGGCCTTCCCGCCATCGGCTGCATACGTGCGGCGCTCCTCTGTGGCCTACTGCCCTCATTCTACCAGAGGCGGGAGTGGCCCAGGCAGGAGAAGCGCCACGCCTGCGCCCGCCTACTACTGTTGCGCGCCGGAGACCGGCGCCGCCGCCCGCACCGTCGCCGCCTCGGCGATGAAGCGCGTCAGCAGCTCCACAAAGCGGTCGGGAATCTCGATTGGGCCGGAGTGGCCGACGCCGTGCCAGACTTCGAGCGCGCAGCCAGGAATTGACGTGAACGTCTTGACGATGGCCTCGAACGGGATCACCGTGTCTTTGTCGCCCCACGTCACTAGCGTTGGCGCCGCGATTACGCCGAGGCGATCGGTGACGTCGAAGCGCGCCATGTCGTCCATCGTACCCAGGTAGATCGCCCGGCCCCACGCCACGCCGCCGTCAATCAGTCGCTCCAGATAGTCCCCCGCCGGCGGTGTGACGAACGCGCCCAGCGTCAGCGCGCGGATGCCCTCGCTATCCCCCTGCTGCGCATTGAGCCAGGCGGTGATGTCCGGCGTGAAGCGCGTGCCGTAGGGTGCGAGTGGGTCCACCAGCACCAGCGCGTCCAGCGACTCGCCATGCTCGACGGCATAGCGCATCGCCACACCGCCGCCCATCGAATGGCCGACGAGCGTACAGCGCGCCAGCCCCAGCGCGTCCACGAACTGATGCAGATCCTCGGCGTACTGCGCCAGCGTGTGCCCCGTCTCGATCTGCTCGGAGTCGCCGCACGCGCGCAGGTCCAGCGCGTAGGCGTGGTAACGGTCCTCCGGCAGCCGCGCGAGCGCCGGCTGCCACCAGGAGCGCGTGCTGATGAACCCGTGGACGAAGACAACCGGCTCCGGGCCGGTCCCGCGCTCCTCATAGTGCATGGTAAAGTCGCGCAGTCGCACCTGTGGCATGGGGAAGCTCCTCTCGTCGCTTCGCTCTCTCGCTCGCGCGGGCGCTCGCCTGGACGCGAACAGGCGCTCACCGCGCGTCTCCCCAGCAGTATAGCCCCAAGCGCGCCGCCGTGCCGCGCTGCCCCTTGACGATCCGCCGTGCCGCGACTATACTCCCTTTGTGATTGAATGAGCGTTCAGCCAACAGAGAGCGGGGCCGGCGTGACAACCCAGCGCGAGCAGCGGAAACAGGAGCGGCACGACCAGCTCGTCGCCACCGCGCGCCACCTCTTCGCTGAGAAGGGTGTGGAGAACACGACGATCAAAGACATAGCCGAGGCGGCCGGCGTCGCGCAGGGCTTGCTCTATCACTACTTTGACTCCAAAGAGGAGCTGCTCTGGGCCATCGTCGAACGCTACAACCCCCTGCCGGAGATGCGCGCGATCTTCGCCGGCGCGGAGGGCCGGCCCGTGCGCGACGTGCTGCTCCAGGCCGCCACCACCGCCTACGCCCTGGTCAGCGAACGCCAGGACATCATTCGCATCCTGCTGCGCGAGGGGCTGACCCGCCCAGACTTCCAGGAGCGCTTCCGCACACTGCAACAGATGGCAATCGCCGTCGGCTCCGGCTTCTTGCAGCGGCGAATCGCCTCCGGCGAGCTGCGCCCGCACAACACGCAAGCCTCTGTCCGCACGTTCGCCGGATCGATCATCGCCATCTACCTGAGCGGCGCCTCCCCCGACCTCATCCCCGACGTGATCGACAACCTGCTCGGCGGCGTCGCCGCGCCCACCTGAGCCTCGCTTCTTTTGCCAGTTCGATTGACTGAGCGTTCATTCGGCCCAGACGTGTATCGCAAAGAGCATCCCAGGAAAGGAGCCCAACGTGGACGCGACTCCATCCACCGGCCCAACGGCGCCACCCATCGCGCTCGACAGCGTCGTCAAGACCTTCGGCGAGGTGCGCGCCCTCGACAGCGTCAGCTTCGCCGTCCACAGCGGCGAGACCTTCGGCCTGATCGGCCCCAACGGCTCCGGCAAGACCACCCTCATCCGCCTGCTGCTCGGCCTCGGCCGCCCCACCTCCGGCAGCGTGCGCGTGCTCGGCCGTGCGATGCCCAACCGCGCCGTCGCCGCCCAGATCGGCTACATGACGCAGTCCAGCGCGCTCTACGGCGAGCTGAGCGTCCGTGAGAACCTGGCCTTCTTCGGCACGCTGTACGGCCTGAGCGGCAAGCGCCTGCGCGAGCGCATCGCACAGACGCTGCGCCTGGTGGAGCTGTCCGAGCGCGCCGGCTCCGCCGTCGCCACCCTCAGCGGCGGCATGCGCCAGCGCGTCTCGCTCGCCGCCGCCCTCATCCACCAGCCGCGCCTGCTCTTTCTGGACGAGCCGACCGTTGGCATTGATCCGGAGCTGCGCCTCGCCTTCTGGGACTACTTCGCCCGCCTCAACACCGAGGGCGTCACCATCGTCGTCTCCACCCACCACCTGGACGAAGCCGCCCGCTGCCACCGGCTCGCGCTGCTGCGCTTCGGCCGCCTCCTCGCCGTGGATAGCCCCGCCGGCCTGCGCCGCGAGTCTGGTGAGGACGACTTCGACCGCGCCTTCCTCTACTTCGCCCAGCGCCCCCCGGCCCCCACTCCCGCCGGTGGCGCCGTGTAGCTGGCAGCCGGGAGAACAGCAGGAGCAGCAGTATGCCGCTATCACAACGAGTCGCGCGCTTCAATCGCCGCGTGACGAACCGCATCACACGGCCGTTTGCCGACCGCCTGCCAAGGTTCGGCATCGTCATCCACACAGGGCGCAGGTCAGGGCGCACGTATCGCACACCCGTCAACGTCTTCCGCGACGGGAACGACTACATCATCGCGCTCACCTACGGCGCCGAGACCGACTGGGTGCGTAACGTCCAGGCGGCAGGAGGCTGCCAGCTCGTGACACGCGGCCGGCGCATCAGCCTCACCAATCCGCGCCTCGTCACCGATGCGCGCCGGCAGTGGGCGCCGCCGCTCGTACGCCTGATCCTCGGCCTCACCAACGTGCCGCACTATCTGCGGCTGACGCGCGTGCCGGCGTCCTAGCGCCACCTGTATGCTTCGCCCCGCCGTTTCTGCGAGAGGAGACGTGACCATGGCCTCATTGACACTGGCGCTCGCGCTGGCCGCGACCGCGCTGGACGGCGTGCTGTGTGGCGCGAGCCTTGATCAGTCCATCAAGCAGCTTCCGGCGCGCCACCGCATGGGAGCGGTGGCTTTCAGCACGTATAGCCGCGCCGCCGACCTGGGCAACGGCATCGTCTGGTACGCCACGCTGGGCATCGGCGCCGCGCTGGTCACAATTGCCGCCGCCGCAACCGGCCTGATCGCCGGCATTCCCTTCGCGCAATCGCGGCCGCTGCTCGTCGCCGCGATCCTCTCCATCCTGCACTCGCTGGCAACCACCCAGGCAGCACCCGTGAGCTTCAGCCAGCGCAAAGTGGCGAACGACGCGGCGGCGCTGGCGCGCGTGTTCGACCGCTTCGCGCGCTGGCAAACGCCGCGGGCGCTGCTCCAGGCGCTCACCTTCGCCGCGATGCTCTGGGCGCTCGTCGTCATCCCACGCCCCTAGCGTCCAGACCGCCCACCACCATCCTCCCTCTTCCCTCTGTGTTCCTCCGTGTCCTCTGTGGTAATTCTCGTCGTTCTCGTCCTCCTAGAAAGCGGGTACAGCCATGTCCATCCGCCGCATGCTCGCGCTGGCGCTGCGCATCGTGCGCCAGTTCCTGCGCGACCGCCGCACCCTGGCGCTGCTCTTCGTCGCGCCGCTGCTCGTCATGACGCTGCTCAATTTCGTCCTCAATAGCTCGTCGAGCGGCGCCACCCTCGGCGTTGTCCCGCCCGATGGCGCCGTCGGCGACGTGATCATGGGCCAGCTCACCTCCCAGCTCAGCGGGCAGAACGGCCTCAGCGTCATCACTGTCGCCCGCGATCAGGTGGATGCCGCGCTCAAAGCCGGCGACGCCGATGGCGTGCTCATCTTCCCCGCCAGCCTCGCCGAGCTTGGCACCGGCCAGTCTGTTCAACTCCGCCTGGATGGCTCCAACCCCACCGCCGCCCAGCAGCTTCGCGCCCTCGTCGCGCAGCTCGTCGCCCGCCTCGGCGCCGCGACCGTCCCCGGCGGCGCCAATCCCGCCGCCCCATCTCAGCCCGCGGCCGTCCCCGTCGCCCCGCCCCCGCTCGATCTCAGCTATCTCTACGGTGGACCCGAATACACCCAGACCGACGCGCTCGCCCCGCTCTTCGTCGGCCTCTTCGCCTTCTTCTTCGTCTTCCTGCTCACCTCCGTCTCCTTCCTGCGCGAGCGCGCCCAGGGCACCATCGAGCGGCTGATGGTCTCGCCGCTCTCGCGCGCCGAGCTGGTAATGGGCTACGTGCTCGGCTTCACCCTCTTCGCCCTGCTCCAATCCCTCATCATCCTGCTCTTCGTCGTCTACGTGCTGCACGTGCATTACGCCGGCAACCTCGGCCTGCTCTTCCTCGTCACGCTCGCGCTCACCATCGGCGCCGTCAACATGGGCATCTTCGCCTCCGCCTTCGCGCGCAACGAGCTGCAAGTCATCCAGTTCATCCCGCTCTTGATCGTGCCGCAGATTCTGCTCGGCGGCCTCTTCTTCCCCGTCAAGACGCTGCCGATCATCCTCAAGCAGCTCGCCTACGTCTTCCCCCTCACCTACGCCAACTTCGCCCTCAAAGACGTCATGCTCAAAGGCTTTGGCGTCGGCGACGTCTGGCCCAACCTCGTCTTCCTCGTCGGCTTCGCCCTCGCCATGATCCTGCTCGCCGCCTTCACCCTACGTCAGGAGCGTGTCTGATGGAGAAGGATCGGCCCGGCCCACCGCGGGTATATTCTTTCACGTGCGCTATGCTCGCCAAGCTCAGCCGGCGTACGACGTGAACGCGGGCTCGACACGAAAGGACGACACGATATGTTCATCACCGTGACACGCATCGCCGCCCCACCGAAAGCGTTGGACCGCATGGCCAGCGCCTTCAAGCAGGCCGCGCCTGATCTCAAGCAGTTCGCCGGCTTCCTCGGTTTCGAGCTCTGGCGCGACGCCGACTCCCTGCAAGCCGTCTCGCGCTGGCAATCACGCGAGGCGATGGAGGGCTACGCCGCCAGCGGCGCCTTCGGCGCGCACCACGGCGGCCAGCCCGGCGCGCAAAGCCAGGGTGGTGGCGGCGGTGGCGGCAGTGTGACGTACTACGAGGGCGAGGTGGTCGCCTAGACCTTCGCACACCTGGCGCTAGACGGCATGCTGCCACCGCGCCCAGACAGCATGAATGGCGGCGCGGGGATGATGCCCCGCGCCGCCCCCACACCAACTCCCAACGCCCAGACGTAACAACAGCAGAAAACCCCCAACCAACACCAAAAGCACGCCGGGGTTGTATTACCCCGCGCCGCTAGCCACG
>JAICVS010000274.1 GCA_025935195.1 Ktedonobacterales bacterium | reverse complement strand
GCGTCCTCCCTCGGACGACCGCTGCCTCCACCCATCGCCTCGCCAGCCGGCACTATCCCCAGGCCTAGCAAATGCTCCTCGGCATTGCGATCGTGCGAGGCGCCGGCCTTGACAGACCCGCTCGACGGTTCTGCGTATGCACCGCCCCTACCCGCCATGTCGGATCAGTCACCCGCTTTGGCGAGGAGGGGGTCTGCGCCGCTCAACGGCGGCGGCACCTGCTTGTTGACGACGCGGTACTCAGCCGCGGGGGGGCGTCGCTGCTGAGGCCTTGAAGAAATTCGCTCGAGACTCCCTGCGTCGGATACGGTGCCTCTTGGACACAAATCGGGGTGGCACTAGCCACGGGAACGGAGGGCGCGATGTACGTGGTGGTTCGGAGCTATTCAGGGCAAGGCGCCTCGGAGTTGTTTGCCCTTCTCGCGCAGCGCGAGGATGACGTGAAAGCCCTCCTCGACGGGGTGCCTGGGTTCTCCAGCTACGCAGCTGTTCGAAGCGACGATGGCGGTTTGACCGTGACGATCTGCGAAGACAAGGCCGGCACCGACGAGTCCTCGCGACGCGCTGCCGACTGGATCAAGGAGAACGTCAACACGACGGTAAATCCGCCCACGATCACCGAGGGGAGCACGGTCCTCCACTTCTGAGTTCAGCCAGATTCCAGCAAACGCCACTCGCGGGACACGCCGCTCCTCCTTTCGTCACACGCGCGCATTTCGTCGTCACCGCCAGGCGACAAGCACCCGCGCCACCGTCGTGACCGGTTCAGGCCTCGAGGAGCAGCCCCCGTGCGTCAACGGCGTCGGCGACGGGCTGGCGCGCCGCGCCGTGGCTCATGCTGTCCGCGAGCAGGCAGCCTCGGATACACAGCCATCTCCCGGCGACCGTTACCTCGTCTAGATGGTTGATTCCAAATCCCGGGTGGGGGATCTGGTGCTAGGAGACATAACGAGGGCGCCGAAGTGTGGCGTTGCTACCGCAACGTCGACCTTGGAGGCCTCGTGCGCGCCCACCTCGACGCCCTGCTCACTGCACTTTATGTGCGTGTGGACGATCTCCTGCCCAAGCGGCAGGGGCCGGGACGGCCTGCCCAGATCAGCGACAGCGAGCTCATCACGCTGGCTGTGGCGCAGATGTTTTTGGGGATCCCCAACGACCGTCAGTTTCTCGGGCTGGCGCGCTGGCGGCTGGGGCACCTGTTTCCCTACCTGCCCCAGCAGCCGGGCTACAACAAGCGGCTGCGGGCGCTGGCACCAGCGATCGCGCAGGTCATCACCCACCTGGCCGTCACCTCGCCGTCGTTCTGTGACGGGCTCAGACTGCTGGACTCCACGCCGGTGCCCTGTGGCCAGTCGCGCGAGACCGCGCGGCGTTCGGAGCTGGCCGGCTCGGCGGCCTATGGGTGGTGCCGCAGCCACTCGCGCTACTTCTGGGGCTACCGGCTGTATCTGCTGTGCGCCTCTGACGGGATGCCGATCTGCTTTGAGCTGGCCGCGGCCAACCTCCCCGAACGCCAGGTCGCGGCCGAGATGCTGCGCCGCGTCGAGCTCGAGGGCTACACCGTCATCGCTGACAAAGGGTTCGCCGGAGAGGAGTTTGCACAGATCATGGCCAGTCTCGGCGCCCGATTCCTCAGGCCCGACCGCAAAGACGAGCCCCGCCGCCACGGCTCGCTGGGCCCGGTGCGCCAGTGGATCGAATCCACCTTTTGGACCTGCAAAGGCCAACTCGCCCTGGAACGCCACGGCGGCCGCACCGTCCTCGGCGTCTGCGTCCGCGTTGCCTTGCGGATGCTCGCCCTCGCCGCCGGGCTTGTCCACAACCAACACATCGGTGACCCCGGCCGCCACTTCGCTGCCTATGGCCACTGATTCGGAATCAACCATCTAGTGCTTCGTCGCGGTTGCATTCGCCGGGCCTGCCGCGCGCCGGATGAGGAAAGCAACCGTCGGCGTGGTTGCGTCCGAGCGTCCGCTACACGCCTGGAGCGGTCACGTTCGCACGGCTGGCCCCTCCAGGCGAAAG
>JAICVS010000252.1 GCA_025935195.1 Ktedonobacterales bacterium | reverse complement strand
TGGAATCCTGGCTATAGTGGCATACGCACGTCGCCCCGGCGCGGTTGCGTGTTGCGAGTGGTGAATGTACCGCCATGTTCCGTGCTGTGCCGCAACGGCGGCGAAGGTATTGTGCAGTCATGAAGAAGGGTCTGAACCGGCGTCGCGTCGGGCGTATTCTGCTCGGCATCCTGATCGCGGTGGTGGTGATCGTCGCGGCGCTGGGCGGCGCTGGCTATGTGTTCATCCGGAGCACGCTGCCGCAGACGCGCGGCGCGATCCACGTTGCGGGGATGCAACAGGGCGCGACGGTCATCCGCGATCAGTGGGGCGTGCCGCACATCACGGCGAGCAGCCTGCACGATCTGGCCTTCACGCAGGGCTACGTCACGGCGCAGGACCGGCTCTTCCAGATGGAGTTCAATCGGCGGGTGGCGGCGGGCCGGCTGGCGGAGATGTTCGGCGCGGGGCCGGACAATAGCCTGATTGACGCCGACAGCTTTCTGCGGACGCTGGGGTTGGAGCAGTCCGCGCGGGGCGAGCTGACGTTTCTGGATGCGCGGACACGCGAGGAGCTACAAGGGTACGCCGACGGGGTGAACGCCTTCGTGAACACGCACAAGAGCGCGCTGCCGCTGGAGCTGACGATCCTGGGCGTCACGCTGGAGCCGTGGACGCCGACGGACAGCCTGGCGTATGGCCGGGTGGTCGCGCTGTCGCTGGATAATCAGTGGCTTACCAAGTACACACGGGCGATGGTGCAGGCAAAGGCTGGTCTGGTCGTGACCGCCGCGCTCTTTCCGCCCTACCCGGATACGAACCCAACGCTGTTCAAGGGCGTGAACGTGGTGGACGACGGCCAGCACACACCGCGGGCGGGCAAGATTGCGGCAGCTACCACGGCGGCGCCACTGGCGCCCGCCGCCGCACATCTCACAGCGGCGCGACGGGTATCCCAACAGATACCCCAATTGGATCCAACGCTGCTGCGTGGTGCGGCGGTGGTGCATGCGCTGCTGGGCAATGTGAGTGACGCGCTGGGCAGCAACGATTGGGTGGTGGACGGCACGCTGACGACGACGGGCAAGCCGCTGCTCGCCAACGATCCGCATCTGGGCATCAACATGCCGGCGATCTGGTACGAGGTGGGGCTGCGCGGCGGCGGGCTGGACGCGCTCGGCTTCTCGTTCCCCGGCGTGCCGGGGATCGTGATCGGCCACAATGCGCACATCGCCTGGGGTGTCACCAATGTGGGCGCGGACGACACGGACCTCTATCTGGAGGCGCTCGATCCCACGGGACATCCCGGCCAATATCTCTACGACGGCCAATGGCTGCCGCTGGAGACGCGCACCGAGACGATCAAGGTGCGCGGCGGTGCTCCGGTGACGATCACGGTGCGGTCCACGCGCCACGGGCCGCTACTCAACGGCGTGCAGGCTGATCTGGCGGGCTTCGCGCCGGTCGCGCTGAAGTGGACGGCGCTGCAGCCGGGCTACAGCTTCCAGGGCTTCTTGCAGCTTGCCTTCGCCAGCGATTGGCAGGAGTTTACGGACGCGATCTCGCGCATCTCGATCAGTCAGAACTTCGTCTACGCGGACACCGACGGCAACATCGGCTACCGCATGTCGGGCCTCCTGCCGCTACGCACCGCCGTGAACCGGCTGGCGCCGGTGGATGGCAGCACGCCGGCGCATGAGTGGCAGGGCTACGTGCCGCAGAACCAGATGCCCGAAATCCTCAATCCGCCCACGCACTTCATCGCGACGGCGAACAACCAGATCGTCGCGCCGGATTACCCGGTCTACGTCACCTCGACGTGGGATCAGGGCTATCGCGCGCGGCGGATCGTGGACCTGCTGACGGCGAAGCCGGCGCTCTCCATCAGCGATTTCCAGAGCATCCAGGCGGACGTGTACGCGGTTCCCGCCGCGACGCTGACGCCCGCGCTGATCGCGGCGGGGACCGCGGCGGGCGGCGACGCGGCGACGGCGGCGGGCCTCTTGCAAGGGTGGGACGACACGCTGACACGCGGCAGCGCGGCGGCGGCGGTCTACGAGGTGGCGGCGGGCGAGCTGGCGCGGGAGGTGATCGAGCCGCTGCTGGGCAAGCAGCTCTACGACATCTATCGCGGCAACTATTCGTCGAGCGGCGTCTTCTCGGTGCTGCTGGAAGCTGTGGCCGAGCCGCGGGCGCCGTTCTTCGGCCTGGCGCTGGGCACGACGGACGAGGATGGGGCGGCGGCGCGAGATGCGGCGCTCGCCACGGCGCTACGGCACACCATGGCTGATCTGCGCGCGAGTTTGGGCGCCGACCCGACGCAGTGGCAGTGGGGCAGGCTGCACGAGGCGCACTTCGATCACCCGCTAGCTTCGACCTGGCCGCTGACCTACCTGTTCGCGACGACGCCGGTGGAGCGGCCGGGCGACGCTGTGACGGTGAGCGTGGGCGGCGACGGCGGCTTCTCAAATGATCCGCCGAGCTACGACCAGCGCACGGTCTCTTCGATGCGCGAGATCATTGACCTGGGCGATTTCGACCGCTCGCTCTGGGTGACGACGACGGGGGAGTCGGGCGAGCCGATGTCGGCGCATTACAGCGACTTGATCCCGCTGTGGGACCAGAACCGCTATCAGGCGATGGACTACACGCCAGAGGCCGAGGCGCGTGCCGGGGTGGACGCGCTCTCGCTGGAGCCGTAGGAGTCCTCACCTCCTGGCCCTTCTCCGCGCACGGAGAGGGGAGGCAGAGGGGCGGAGAATGACGACCCGCCCGGCGCTTCGACGCGCGTAATGCACCCTCAGGCCCTGCCCGCCCGAGGGGATTGACGGCGTTCTCTAGTCTCTCAGGACGAGAGGCCGATCTGGCGCATGAACGTGACGAGATCGTAGAAGAGATTCTCCTCGACGATCTGGCCGTTATCCCAGCGGGCGACGGTGCAGAAGTCCACCTCGAAGGACTTGCCGGTGGGCGGAATCTCCTTGCCGTCGGGGCCTTGCATCGGTCCTTTCATGGTGCCGGTGAAGTGGGCGATCGAGCACGTCCAGTCGCCGGAGGCGAAAAAGACTTTGTAGGGTCGGTTATCGAGGTGCTGGTCGGGGAAGGTCTTGAAGAAGGCAATCGCTTCGGCGCGGTGGTCGTCAACGCCGTGGGTGGGCGGCTGTCCCGGCCAGCGAACCACGACATCTGGTTTGTGGCGCTGGGCGAACGTGTCCATGTCTTGCGCGTTCCAGGCATCGTCCAGCGTCTGCATCAACCGCATGTTCTGTTCTTCTGTCGTCATCGTCTCCCTCCGTATCGTTGCATGTCGCCATATGCCACCGCGTACACATGCCGGTGAGGCGTGGCGAGCGGGTCGCGGGAGGGCAGGTCGAGCGTCCCGGCTCACGATGCGCATTCTACGCTGGAATCGCCGCTGCTGGCAGGAGCACGTGGCGGCGGGATGTGTCAGCGGCCGGCGGTGAGCGCGAGCACGACCGGCACCAGCCCGACGGGGTCAACGACGGTGAAGAGGAGCACAAGCGCCTTGATGAAAAGCAACACGGTGGTATTCTAGCGCGGATGGCTCATGCCTGCGCAGGATCGCCCAGTGAGGCGACGAAGGCGGCGAAGCGCTGCTCGGCGCGGTCCAGATCGGGCAGCGGGAGGGGAGCGCCGGCGGCGGGGTCGTCGTCGGGCAGCGCGTCGGTGCGCTCCAGCAGCTCCCAGAGCTGGGCGTCGCGCTCG
>JAICVS010000269.1 GCA_025935195.1 Ktedonobacterales bacterium | reverse complement strand
CGCCGGCTTGTCTACATACGGCCCATCATGCGGGCGGTTGTGCGGATCGCCCGTGTACCGTATGCCGCGCGCCCAGCATACTGCAACCAACCGGGAGCGGCGCCGTAGACAGCCGCCGGTCGGATTGCCTGGGTGATGAAGCGGAGGCAGGGCAGATGGAGCCTGGAATCGTGCTGGTCGTGATCGGCGTCGCCTGTGTGTTCGCCGCCATCCTCGCCGCCGCCGCGGCGTTCATCCTCGCGCGCCGCGCCGCGAAGTGGATCAGCGCCGGCCTCGCCCTCGTGTTCGTGCTCGCGTCGGCCGGTCTCTTCATCCGTGCGCCGCTCGCCCCGACGAACAACTCTGCACCGGTCGCGGACGGCCTCACGCTGATCAGCGCCGTGAACGGCAACGGCACCGGCGGCGCCACGCTCTCCGCGCTCAACGCCCGTGACGGCACCACCGCCCGCTGGCGCCAGTCCGCCGGCGCCTACATCCCGGCCGCGCCCATGGTCCGCGATGGCGTGGTCTATGTCACGGACCAGCAACCGGGGGGAAGCGGTGCCAGCGTCACCGCGCTCAGGCTCGCCGATGGCTCGACGCTGTGGCGCACTACCTTCTCGTCCAGCGTGCTCTCGGCCCCGGTTCTCGCCGACGGCCATATCTACGTCGCGGCTCTGCCCATCACCAATGGCCCGCCGGAGCGCCAGATCGTCGCGCTCGACGCCGCCACCGGCAAAGAGGCCTGGCGCCAGTCCGCTGGCGACGCCTTCTTCTTCTCGTCCGACACCCATCCGTTGGCGGCCGGCGGCGGTCTGGTCATCACCAGCGGTGGCGCTGTCGGCACGGCCGGCATCCTCGCCCTGCGCGCCGCGGACGGCCAGATCGCCTGGACCGTTCCCCCCGCGACGGACGGCTCGCTCGCCAATGTCATCATCTCCGACAACATGGTGCTCGTCCTGCCCGCGGAAGGCTCCACGCACGATCAGATAACGGCGCTGCGGCTGGCCGACGGCGGCCCGCTCTGGACGATACCAGGGGCGGGCATGGCGTTCGGCGCGTTCGCCCTCACAGCCGATACACTCTATGTCGCCGCGCATGATGACGCGGCCGTCACCACCCCGCAAGACGAATCCGCCGGGTGGCTTGTCTACGCTTATGCCCTGCGCGACGGCTCGCTGCGCTGGCGCCATCCTACTGGCGGCTCCACCATCAGCCTGGCAAGCGACGGTGACACCCTGTTCGCGGGTACAACACAGACCCTTCACGCCCTGCGCGCCAGCGACGGCTCCGAGCTATGGCATCGTGACGGGACATACAACACCCTGCTCGCCGCGCCCGGCGCCCTCTTCGCCGTCTCAACCGAGATACCCGAAGGCCCCCGTCTCTGCCCGCTCACCCCCTGCACCGGCGCAACCATCCAGCTCAGCGCGCTCAGCCTCCGCGACGGCAGCCCCTACTGGAACATCCAGACCGATTCCCCACCACTGATCGCCCTCGCTGGCGCGTGATATCGCCTTAGCTCGTTGGGCATTCTCCACCCGCATCGGGCCGGGGATTCCCCCCGGCATTCATGCCGGCAAGCCCGCGAACGACGCCAACTCAACCAAAGGGGCGTACTCCGGCGCGCACAACAACAACAACCCCCTCTCCCCGTGGGGAGAGGGGGCAGGGGGTGAGGTCTCCTACCTACGGATAAATCCCGCGCACGCGCGTCGCCTCCGCGACACGGCTCACCGCCAGCAGATACGCCCCCATGCGGAAATCGCAGCTCTGCTCGTCGCGCTTCTCGTTGACCGCGCGGAAGCTGCGCACCATGATCTGCTCCAACCGGCCGTTGATCTCGTCCTCGGTCCAGAAGAAGCGCTGCAAGTCCTGCACCCACTCGAAATAGCTCACCGTCACCCCGCCCGCGTTGGCGAGAATGTCTGGCACCACCGGAATGCCGCGCGCGTGGAAGATCGCGTCGGCCTCGGTGGTGGTCGGCCCGTTGGCCGCCTCGACGATCAGCTTCGCCTGGATGCGCGGCGCGTTGCTGTGTGTGAGCTGGCCCTCCAGCGCCGCCGGGATCAGGATGTCACACGGCAGCTCCAGCATCGCCTTGCCGTCCACCGGCTCGGTGTCGCGCAGACCCGCCAGTCGCCCATGCTCCTGCACGTGGCGCAGCGCCCGCGTGATGTCTATCCCCTGCTCGTTGTAGACGCCGCCGTACACATCCGAGACGGCGATCACCGTGCAGCCGGCCTCATGCAGCAGCCGCGCCGTCACCGAGCCGACGTTGCCGAAGCCCTGCACGATCACACGCGCGCCCGCGAACGGCAGGCCCAGCACCCGGCACGACTCGCGCGTCACGAAGAAGACGCCGCGCCCGGTGGCATCCATCCGCCCCTCGCTGCCGCCCACCGAGAGCGGCTTGCCCGTCACCACGGCCGGCACCGAGAAGCCCTCGTGCATGGAGTAGGTATCCATGATCCACGCCATCACCTGCGGATTGGTGTTGACATCGGGCGCGGGGATGTCGCTCTCCGGGCCGATCACCCCGGCGATCTCCGTCGCGTAGCGCCGCGTCATGCGTTCCAGCTCGTGGCGCGAGAGCGCGCGCGGATCCACGATCACGCCGCCCTTGGCGCCGCCAAAGGGAATGTTGACGACCGCGCACTTCCACGTCATCCACATCGCCAGCGCGCGCACCTCGTCGAGCGTCACGTTGGCGTCGTAGCGGATGCCGCCCTTGGCTGGCCCGCGGTTGATGTTATGCTGCACGCGATAGCCGGTG
>JAICVS010000031.1 GCA_025935195.1 Ktedonobacterales bacterium | reverse complement strand
GTCCGCCACGCCCGCGCGCCGCACCGCCAGCGCGCGCATGCCGCCCGCGTGCGCCGCCGCCACGCCCGCCGGCGCATCCTCCACCACCAGGCAGCGCGGCGGGGCTACGCCGAGCTTGCGCGCCGCCGTCACGAAAATGTCCGGCGCCGGCTTGCCGTGGGCCACCTCCTCGCCTGAGACCAGCGCCCCCACGTACGCCGCGATGCCCAACAGCCGCACCACCAGCGCGATATTCTCCCGCGGCGCCGACGACCCTAGCGCCTGCGCGTATCCCGCCGCGTGCAGCGCCGCCATCAGCTCCACCGCCCCCGGCAGCGGCGGCGCCGCCGACCGCGCCAGCAGCTCACGATAGATCGCCTCCTTGCGCGCGCCCAGCGCCGCCACGCGCCGCGGTGGACCGCTCACGCCGTACATCAGCGGGATCACATCGCTATTGCGCCGGCCGAACCCCGCCCAGAACGCCTCATCTGTATAGGGAAAGCCATTCTCCTCAGCCAACTGTTTCCATGCCAGGCGGTGCTGCTCGGCTGAGTCGATCAGCACGCCATCCACATCCCAGATCACCGCGTAGCCGTTGCCGTTCGCGCCCGCGCGCTCCATGCTCCATCCCTCCCGGGATAATCGCTCCGCATGCCCACGGCATGTTCTTCCCAATCCTACGTCACGTCGTAGCTCGCGAACCAGCCAGAGCGGCGGCACGCCACCCCGTGCGGGAATGAGCCGAATCGCGCCCGCACACGCTAGGTGTCATACGGCCAGTGGCGCCGGCCATCCAGGCGGCCCAGGGCGGCGCGCTTGCCTCGTCCGCCGGTTCAGGCAAGCATGCTTCCTGCGCTATTCGCTCTGCGCTATTCGCTCTGCGCGCATACCTCGACAAACACAGAACAACGTACATGCATACCCCATATATCCTACCGTTGAGCTTTATCCAGGCAGCGCCGGCCGTGCGTCACACAAGCAGGAGTGTCGCGCGCAACAACCCGTTGCAACTACCGTGCATATGCGTGCAATCTCTGCGTGGCAACCATGCGCTTTAGCCAGAAAGTACCAGGCGATCCGGCATCACCGGTGCGGTATGTAACCGCGCTCGGTATAGTTTTGTCGGTGCGCCGCGCTGGTACGTCCGTTCACAAGAACGGCGTCCGAATGGCGGCGCGACGACATGACGGGAGGCCGCGCACAGGGGACGCGCCGGACGGAGTTCGGCGCCAGCGGCCGGGGAGCGCACACAACACATGCGCCCGGCTTCGCTCATCCCCCGTCGCGCGTCTGTGGCGGCTCGCCACGCGCTCCCGCCCAGTGGAGGGTAACCATTTGCCGCGTGTATCGGTACGTTGGAAGTCCAGCGGGCGCATGCTCTCGCTCGCCCTGTTAGGGGGTATCTCGCTCACCTCGGCCGCCGGCTCGATGGGGAGCGGCGTCTTCGCCGCCCCATTCGCGGCCGCTCCCGTCGCGGGCGCCCCACTCAGCGCCGGCCCTTGCGCCGCCACTGTGCCACTCCAGGCCAAGCATACTCCGCTGGCCTCTCTGCTCACCTCCCCTAGCACCTCCCCCCTCGCGCCGCGCGCGCCGGCCGCTGCCCCTGCCACTCCTATGATGCCCGGCGGCGTCCTCATCGCCCCCGCTCCCACGTTCGCCATCGGTGGCGTGCCCGCGGGATTCAGCGGCGTTCCTCCCCATGCCGCCACCAGCACGCGCGCCGCCTGCGCCACCGTGCCCGCTGACATGCGCGCCGGCCTGCTCGCGGCCGCTCAGGCGCGGCGCGCGCGCGCCGCCAGCGCCGCGCCCAGCATCACGCTGGTTACCAAACACATCCCGCGCGCGCGCCCGGCCGCGCCGCGGCCGGCCCCCGCGCCGGCCCGCCCAGTCGCGCCGCCCGCCGGCGCCCCTGTCACTCCCCCCGCCTCCGGTGGCCCCGGTGGCCCTGGCGGCATCACGCCCTGGACGCCGGTTCCGGGCCATCCCACCTACGCCATGAGCGATCCGGCCGGCGATCCATACGCCGCGCAGTTCGGCGTCTGCACGTGGTACGCCGGCTTCGCGCGCGCCGATGAGCCGCTGCGCCAGATGGGCCCGGCCAACAACTGGCCCACCCTCGCCGCGCGCTACGGTCTGCGTACCGGTTCCACTCCCGTCGCCGGCGCTACCGTCTACTTCGCTCCGGGTGTGGAAGGCAGCGGCGGCCACGTCGCGCATGTCGAGCAGGTGCTTGGCGGCGGCTGGTTCATCGTCTCGGAGATGAACTTTTATTGGAACGGCGGCGGCTGGGGCCGCGTGGATTGGCGCTACGCCTATGTCGCTCCGGGTGTCACGTTCATCTATTGAGTGTCCTCACCCCCCGGCTTCCCCCCTCTCCCTCCTCGTGGGGAGAGGGGGGAAGCCGGGATTCAGCGCAGCTGGGCCGCCGCCGCCACCATTCCCACCAGCCGATCCAGATCGAACGGCTTCGCCACCACCGGCACGCCCAGCTCCCTCAGCAGCTTGGCGAACGCCAGCGCGAAGGTCTTGGTCGCCGCCGTCATCAGGATGTAGCGGTGGCGCCGCGCCAGCGCGCCGTCGTTCGCCACCGTTCCCAGCACGCCCGCGCCATCGAGCACCGGCATCATGTAGTCCAGCAGCACCACCATTCCCTCCGGCTCCGTCCGCAGCCGCTCCAGCGCGCGCAGCCCATTCTCCGCCTCGATCACCCGATAGCCCTCGTCCTCCAGAATCAGCCGCAGCGCGTCGCGAATGTCCTGCTCATCGTCCACCACCAACACGGTTGTCCCCGCCGGACCCCGCGCCGCCGCTGTCGCCGCCGTAGCCGTGGCTGTCGCCAGTTTGCCATCTGCCTCATGCATCTCAGGTCGCTGCTCCCCCGCTGTGTGCTCACCCGGCCCGCCGGCCTCGCCAGCTCGCCAGCCTCGCGCGACGCGACAAAACGCCCTGGGACCCTTCCTCCAGTCGGCGGCAGCCCAGGGCGTACAGGGATACGCGACAGCGTGGCATTCTCTCTGCATAGAGAAAACACCAGGCCGTCCCCGCTCAACCCAGGGATGTGCTCAGCGGGTCGTGCGGTGCGCCTAACACCAGCGGCCCGCGCCCTTTCGGGGCTTTGCCAGCCAGTATAACACACGACGGGGCAGCCCTCGTCCGTCTGTCTCGCCGCGAGCCGCGCCCGCCTAATCGGCGCCTCGCCCGTGCAACGCTCGCGCCTCGCTCGCGCCTCGCTCGCGCCGCGATCCCCCTTCGCGCCGTTTCCCGTCCGCGTTCGCCCAGCGGCGCGGCCGCCAAGAGCGTAGGTGGAAGGGGCTGAGTGGCGATCCGGGGTCGTGCGATACGCATTGAGAGCCTATAGTGGGCGAGCGGCAATACTGCCCGGCAATCACCGCCTATTCACGCCGCAAGATATGGGCCGTCCGCGCCCCCGTCCGCTTCTCGCGCGAATATGCGCGAGCATGCCCTCGCCTCTGCCCTGTGCGGCACGCGCATTGCGACACAGACCGTTCTCTGGACGCGCCTCTGTCGTCCGTGCCAGACCGTCCGGGCGGCGGCGCCCCCGCGCCCTGCCGCCCGCGTCACCGCTGAGGAGGATCATCACGATGAAAACCATGCGCACCTGGTTCTGGGGCAGCCTCGTGGGCGCCGCGCTGGGCCTGATCTTCGCCCCCCATCGCGCCGATCTGCTGCGCGCTCGCGCCGGCGGCTCCGCCGCATCCACCGCCGTCCCGCTCACTCCCCGCAGCGTCGTGGGCAACCGCCTCACCCACACCTATCAGGGCGCGGCCGCTCCCGACCTGCCCGCTGGAGAGAATCGCGTGTATTTCGCCAACGCGGCGGCGGCCGAAGCGGCGGGCTACCATCTCGCCAGGCAGGTGGCCGGCGCCTCCTGACCTCCATGCTTCACCGCGTCGTACCCTCCCCATCCCTCACCCCATGCGGCGTCGCATGGGGTGAGGATTTTTCATCTCCCGCCCTCTCCCGCCCTCTCCCGCCCTTTCCGGTCATTCTCCCCAACTCCCGCCACGAGTTTAGCCACTTTACCCAATCTCATCCACAACCTCTTGACAACATTGAAACTAAGTTCCATAATAGGAGGTGCAAGGGCGCGGTTCCCCACCCCCCAGGATATCGCCAGTCGCCATGTGATGTGTGGAGGAGGACGAGATTCGCCATGACCCACGACCCCGACCGCCACGACCCGCTCAACTCCGGCCAGCCCGACCAGCCCGATCAGCCCGGCCAGCCCAACTCGCCTGACCGCTACGACCCGGCCCCCGCCGCGCCAACGCCTGGTGTCTTGCCCGGTGTCTTGCCTGGCACGTCCACGCGACGGCTCCCCGCCCCCGTCCAGTACATGACCGCCGAGCTGTGCATCGGCGCGCGACGCATCTACGTGCGCGGGCGCATCCTCGGCATCGTCCTCTGGCTGATCACCCACCAGGACAAGGTCAACACTCGCGCCGCCAGCGCCGGCCAGCTCTGGCTCACCTGGAAAGATGGCGATCCGCTGGCCGTTGAGGGCGAGATCAAGACCAAGCTCTGAGCCGATCCGCCCTCACGTGGCGTCGCATCTCTGTTCGCATCGCCATCCCAACCCATCCCAACCCATCCCAACCCATCCCAACCCATCCCAACCCATCCCAACCCATCCCAACCCATCGCGCCTCGCCCCGCATCCCCTCCCTCCTCCATCCCAGGAAAGAGGCCCGCGCGGCTCGGCCCACCACCAACGGTCAGCCCTAAACGCGGCGCCGTCCTCCTCCCGCCGACCGGGAGCGGACGGCGCCGTTCTCTATTTTCCCGGCCATCGTCCCCTGATCTCACAGTCCGCGACGGCGGACCTCGCGGACAATGGCCCTCCAGGCACGCGTTCACCCGCCAGCCGCCCATCAACCAGGAGGTATCCCATGTCCCCCAACGCCAACGCCAACGCCAACGCCAACGCCAGCGCCAGCCATCCCGGCCGCCACTCCGTCCTCGCCGCCGGCCAGGAAGCCAACCACCTGCCCAACCCCTTCCCCACCTTCGACATCCTCACCGACGCCGCCGCCACGCAGCAGGAGCGCGCCGTCGTCATGTCCACCCGTGGCATGCGCTCCAGCCAGATCGCCCTGGCCCTCGGCGTTCCCCCGCGCACCGTCCGCCACTGGCTCGCCCGCTTCCGCAAGCACATGGCCGCCGAGCGTCAGGCCGAGCTGGCCGAATCGCTCGACCAGGCTATCGAATCGTATCGGGCAATCCTCGTCGCCGCCTGGGAGTCTTATGAATCTGAGCAGCGCATCGAGCACGCCATCCTCACCGGCCAGCTCGACCGCACACGCCGCCGCCGCATCATCCAGTCGCCGCGCCACGCCCACCGCACCGCCCTTACCACCCCTACCGACCTCTCCGACCTTGATACGGCCTCCGACGCCGAAGCCAGCGAAACCATCCTCGAAGAAACCGAGACGCCGCGCCGCACCAATCACGGCGCCCGCTACCTCTCCATCGCCCTTGCCGCCCAACGCGAGATCACCCGCCTCCAGGGCCTCTACGACCGCGACCGCCGGCCCCCCGCCGACATCCGCCTCACCGTCGTCGAGCGCCCGGCCCCGCCCGACGACCAGCCGCCAGCGCTCGCATCCAGCCAGCCCGCACCCGCGCCTGAGCCGACATCCAGCGCCCCATCTCCCGCGCTTACGCCGACGCCGACGCCCAGCTCACCCGCGCCATCCCCATTGCCCGTCAGCGCTCAGACCGCTCCCCGGCCATCCGCCATCCCCCCATCCGCCGCCTCTCGCCTCTCCTCACAAGGAGAGAGGCCGGGGATGAGGATCTCCTTGCCACCCTTGCCACCCTTGCCGCCCATCCGCCACCATCCACCCCTCAACCCCGCATCATTCCAGGCCTACCGCCTATGACACCCCAAAAAGCGGCAAAAACGGCAAAAACGGCAAACACCCCGCCGTCGCCACCCTCCCTTCCCCCTCCGTGTTCGTTCTCGTCTCTCTGCTCTGCCCTCCGCGTCCTCCGCGGTTCAATGCCGTCACCCGAAAGGCGCACCGCCATGCTCTACGACCTCTCCGACGACGATCCCGGTGTCGCTCCCAACGCCATGCCCGCCGAACCGCTCGACCTGTGCTGGACTCTTAGCCATGTCCAGTGGCGGTTCGTCCACGCCACCGCCCGCTTCAGCCTGCTCGCCGGCGGCATCGGCTCCGGCAAGACCACCGCCGGCGCTGTCCGCGCCATCCTGCGCATGCACCGCCAGCCCGGCTCGCTCGGCCTGATCGCCGCCCCCACCGAGGCGATGCTGCGCGATGCCACCGCCCGCACCGTCCTCCAGCTCCTCCCCCGCCGGCTGATCGCCTCTCATCTCAAGTCCGAGGGGCGCGTCACCCTCACCAACGGCAGCGAAGTGCTCTTCCGCTCGGTGGACGACCCCGACCACGTGCGCGGCCTCAACCTCGCCTGGTTCTGGCTGGATGAGGCGCCGCTCGCCGGCCACTACGCCTGGCAGGTGCTCAAAGGCCGCCTGCGCCAGCGTGGGTATGCAACGGCGGGCTGGGCCACCGGCACTCCCCGCGGCCGCGACGACTTCTGGCGCGACTTCGAGCAGCATCCCGCCTCGAACCATGCGCTCTATCGCGCCGCCACCGCCACCAACCTGCCCAACCTGCCCGAGGACTTCATCGCCCAGCTTGGCTACAGCGGCGCGTTCTCCGACCAGGAGATCTACGGCCTCTTCACCGCCTTCGAGGGGCTGGTCTACGCCTTCGAGCCGGCGCTCGGCGGCAATCTCGCCGACCCGCCCAGCGACGCGCACTGGACCGAGATCATCGGCGGCATAGACTGGGGGTATACGAATCCGTCCGCCGCGCTGGTCTTCGCGCTCGACGGCGACAGCCGCGTCTGGCAGCTCGACGAGTTCTACCAGCGCCGCGCCGGCCTGCACGAGACGCTCATCCCCGCCATCCTCGCGCTTACGCGCCGCCACCACGTGCGCACGTGGTATTGCGGCCCCGACGAGCCGGAGCATATCGCCGCGCTGCGCGCCGCCCTCGCCCGCGAGGGATTGCCCGCCAGCGCCGTCAAAGGCGACAACAGCCTCATCCCCGGCATCCAGACGATCGCCGGTCTGCTCGCCCCGCGCGCGGACGGCTCGCGCGGGCTGTACGTCGCGCCCGCCTGCGTCCACACTATCAGCGAGTACAGCAGCTATCAATACCCTACCGCCGAGCGCGCCGGCCGCGACCCCGACGAAAAGCCGCTGAAAACCAACGATCACGCCCTCGACGCGACCCGCTACGCCCTCCATACTCACCTCACCCGCCTGCGTGCCGCCGAATCCCACCTCGCCGCCATCAACGCGCGCCTGGCGCTGCGTGCCATGCCTAATGAGCAGGAGCCGGTCCCATGAAGTCCTCCCATCCCTCCCATCCCTCCCACTCCTGTTACACACGTCAGCTCAACCGTTGCGCACACAGAGAGACAGAGAGGCGGGCGCGCCCGCCTGCCACGCGCCCGCTCATCAGCCTGAACGGCACCAAACATGCTTGACCGCGAAAGAGACGAACCGGCGATGCCCACCGATCCTCTGCCCACGTCCGCATTCGAGTCCGCACAGGTGGACTGCGCGGCGGCGGGCCATCCAGACGCGGTTGCAGCCGCCGGCCACCTCGCCACTGCCGATCACCCCGATGCGCCCGAAAGCGAGAGCGACCGCGTGCGCCTCCCCTTTGCCCATCATCACTATGCCGCCGCCACCGCGGCCCCCCCCTTTCCTAGCAGAGAAGGGGGACGTGGGGTGAGGTCGCTGCTCGCGCGCATGACCCCGGTCGAAAAGGTCGGCCAACTGCTCATGCCGATCATCTTCCCCGCCTCGCCCGCCGATCTCACGCTCAGCGCCGACCTCATCGCCCTGCTCGACGACTATCCCCTGGGCGGCTACTTCATCACCGCCGGCGGCGGCGACGCCCACCGCGTGCGCGCCTTCAGCGCCGCCCTGCAAGCCCACGCGCGCATTCCGCTCATCCTCGCCAGCGACTTCGAGGGCGGCGCCTGGAATTACCTTGCCTCCGCCGCCGGACCGCGCCCCGCCGCCGCCACCGTCGGCGCCAGCGGCGAGCCCACCCACGCCCACGCCAAAGGCATCACCGATGCCGCGCGCCTGCGCGATCTCGGCCTCAACGTCAACTTCGCCCCCGTTGTGGACGTGCTCACCAACCCCGCCAACCCCATCGTCGCCGATCGCGCCTTCGGCGCGGACCCCGCCCTCGTCACGCGCATGGCCGCCGCCTACCTGGACGGCCTCACGTCGGTCGGCATTGGCGGCTGCCTCAAACACTTCCCCGGCCTCGGCGCCGTCTCCACCGACCCACACTACACCCTGCCCACCCTCCAGCGCACGCCTGACGAGCTGCGCGCCGTCGAGCTGCTGCCCTTCCGCGAGCTCATCCAGAGCGGCCACGCGCACAGCATCATGACCACGCACATTTACATCCCCGCGCTCGACCCCGACCTGCCCACCAGCGTCTCCCCCATCGCCATCGCCGGCCTGCTGCGCCGCGAGCTGGGCTACGGCGGCCTCGTCATCTCGGACTCCATCGCGATGGGCGCCCTCACCGCCCGCTATACTATCCCCGAAGCCTCGCTGCTCGCCTTCGAGGCCGGCACCGACCTCATCCTCGGCGCCCCCGACCTCGCCACCACCCGCGCCACCCACGCCCACTTCCTCGAAGCCCTCGCCGCCGGCCGCATTCCTCACCAGCGGCTCGACGCCTCCGTGCGCCGCATCCTGCGCTTTAAAGCGCGCTGGGCCATCCTCCGCAACGATGAGAGCGAGCGCGCAGCGCCCGCGCCCGCGCTTGCCGCCAGCCGCGCCGGATGATCGTTTGTTGGCCCTGTTCGTGCTATTCAACGCACCTTGCTCGTTGGTACATGCGATAGTGTATGTCGTACAAGGAGGGAATGGCGCTTATGACACTCGCGGCTAAATTGCGCACCTGGCAGCACGATCTGATTGATATGAGCCGGCTCAACAAGCTGCTCTACTTCACGCCCGGCAAAACCTCGATCCAACTGCTCGACGATCAGGATCGCCTCTTCGCCCAGCTCGCCCATACGGCGCGCGCCTATGCCCTCGACCCCGACCGCACCGACGATCCCGCCGACTGTGAGCGCCGCCTGAGCCGCCTGCGCGCCCGTGCCCGCGAAGCCCTGAACGACCGCGGCACCCACGTGCTCTACGTCAGCTTCGGCCAGCTCGCCTGGCGCGAATCCCCGGCTAGCGACGAGATCATCAGCTCGCCGCTCGTGCTCGTCCCCGTCACCCTCAGCCGCGATGGCGTGCTCGGCCGCTTCCACCTGACGCGCACCAGCGATGAGGAGATCGAGATCAACCCGACATTGCGCGAGAAGCTGCGCAACGACTTCGCCATCGAGCTGCCCAGCTTCGCCGCCATCGCCGAACAGGGCGAGGGTGAGGCTGAGGGCGAGCGGCGCAAGTTGCGGCTGCCTGAGGTCTTCAGCGCGATCACAGCCGTCCTCAGCCGCGCGCAGTCTACGACGGTGGCCTGGGGCATCACCGCCGAGAGCCACCTGGGCATCTTCTCCTTCCACAAGCTCGTCATGTATCAGGACTTGGCCCGCCACGCCGACGAGATCGCCGCGCACCCTATCCTGCGCGCGCTCGGCGGCGAGGCGCGCACCCCGCCGGAGCCGCCCGATCTCGTCACCACCCGCGAGCTGGACCGGCGCCTGCGCCCGCACGATAGCTTCGAGATTCTGGATGCCGACTCCAGCCAGCAGGAGGCCATCGCCGCCGCCGCGGCCGGCGTCAGCTTCGTGCTGCAAGGGCCGCCTGGTACCGGCAAGAGCCAGACCATCGCCAACATCATCGCGGAGCGCCTGGGCGGCGGCAAGCGCGTGCTTTTCGTCAGCGAGAAGATGGCCGCGCTGGAGGTCGTGCGCCAACGCCTGCGTGACGCCGACCTGGACGAGTTCTGCCTGGACCTGCACAGCCAGAAGGTGGACAAAAAGAGCTTCATCGCCGAGGTCGCGCGCGTGCTGGCCGCCGCCGAGATGGGCCGGCTCGACGCCTCGCCCGAAGCGGCCTGGCAAATGAAGTCCGACACCCTGCTCGATACACGCATCCGCCTGAACGCCTACGTCCACGCGCTGCACGCGCCGCGCCCGCCGCTGGGCATCTCGGCCTTCACGGCCTATGCTGAATTGGCCCGCCTGGCCGCGACAGCCGATATGGACGCCGCGCTGCCCGGCGTGCCAAACGCGACACGCGCGGACCAGGAGCGCCCACGGGCCGCCCTCGCCGCCCTCATGGATACCGCCGACGTGCTGGACGCGATTGATAGCTATCCCTGGCACGACACGCTGGCGGGCGACTACTCGCTGGAGCTGGAAGCCAACATCCGCCACCACTTCGGCCGGCTGGCCGACGCCCTCGCCCGTCTGGAAGCCCTCGGCGCGGCGCTACGCGAGACGCTGGATGATCCGGACGCCCGCCTCACTCCCGCCTGGCTGGATGCCGCCGCGTGGCGCGCGCTCGCCCTCGCGCAGAGCCCCATCCCGCCCATCATCTGGCTTGAGCCAGGCCGGCTCGACGCGATACGCCGCGCCGCCGCGGACGCCCGCGAGCGTGCCACGCGCCACCATGCCGAGCGCGCCGCCTTCGATACGCGCTACGCGCCCGCCATGCTCGCGCTCGACCATGCCGACCTGCGCCGCCGCCTGAGCGACGCCGTCGCTCCGCTTGCCGCACAGGTCCGTCCGCGTGAAGACGATCATGGCGATCCACGCGACGTGCTGCCGCGCGAGCGCGAGGCGCTGGATACGCACCTGCGCGAGGGCGCCGCGACGCTGGAACGTGCGCACGCACAGGCGGCGGCGCTGGCCGCGCGCTGCGGGCTGCCAGCCGCCGCGACGCTGCGCGACGTGGACGCGCTGCTCGACACCGCTGATTGCCTGCTCGACACCCCCACGCCGCCCGCGCATTGGCTCGATCCGGACGCCTTCGCCGCCGTGCGCGCGGCCGTCCTCGACGCTGGCGAGCGATCCGCCCGCCGCGACCAGCAGCGCGCGACGCTGGCGGCGATCTACGAGCCCGCCCTGCTCGATCTGGACATTCCCGCACTGGCGGCGCGCTTCCGCGACCAGTATCATTCGCCGCTGCGCTACCTGCTGCCCGCGTACTACGGCGATCTCGCCCAGGTGCGCGTCCAACTGCGCGAGGGGCAGATGCGCACGCAGTCCCAGGTGCGCGGCGACGTGGCGCTGGCGGAGAAGCTGCTTGCCGGTGAGGACTGGCTGCGCGAGCGCCGCGCCGAGCATGCCCATGCGCTCGGCCGGCTCTATACGGGCGACGAGACCGACTGGCCGCATGCGCGCGCGGTGGTGGACTGGGCCGACCGCCTGCACCAGCTCTACGCCGGCCCCATCCCCGCTGAAGCGGCCGCGCTCGTCACTGGCCCGGCGCGCGACCTCGCGCCGCTGCGCGCGCTGCGCGACCAGCTGCGCCAGACCTGGGACGCCTGGCGGGTACACGCCGCCTATCTGGACGGCATGTTCGCTCCCGCCGCCTTCCTGCCAGACGCCGCCGCCTTTGCGACCGATCTCGCCAACGCCGATCCATCCACCCTCGCCCGCGCCCTCACGGCCACCCACGTCACCCTCACCGCCTTCTGGTCCGCGCGCGACGAGCTGACCCGCCACCGGCTCGCCCCGACCGTTGACCACAGCGACGTTGCCACCCTCTGCGACGATCTGGACCGTGCCGCCGAGATTGCGCGCGCCGAAGCCTGGTTCGCGGATCAAGACGGCGCGCTGGCTGAGGCGTTCGGCCGCTTCCACGCCGGGCTTACTACTGACTGGCGCGCGCTCTTCGCGGCGCTGGAGTGGGCGGGCGCGTATCTTGCCCTCTATGGCGGCGCGGCTGTCCCCGCCGGCGCGCGCCTGCTCGCCTGCGACACGGAAGCGGGCGCGGCGCGCGCGCAAACGGGCGCGCGCGGTGGCGAGATGACCGCGCTGCTGGCGGACGTGCGCGCGGAGATCGCTTTCGCGCGCGGCGTGCTGCCGGAGCGCGCGCTGATCGCCCCGGCGGCGACGGCGGACGACGCGACCGTCTCCGCCCTACGCGAGCGCGTCGTCTTCCACCTCGAGAACCTGCATTGCCTGGAGCGCTGGCTGCGCTGCGCGCGGCAGCGCGCGCTCTGCGCTGGGCTGGGCCTGGGCGGGCTGCTCGACGCCGCGCTGCGCGAGCGCCCCTTCCCGCGCGATCTGGTGGCGCGCTTCGACAAACGCTTCTACCAGCTCTGGCTGGATGGCGTGCTGCGCCAGGCGCCGGAGCTGCAATCCTTCGCCGGCGACGCGCACGAGCAAACCATCCAGCGTTTCCGCGATCTGGACGAGGATCACATCAGGCAGGCGCAACGGCGTACACACGCGCGGCTGGCCGAGCGGCGGCGCGCGGGCATCCTGGCGGTGCGCGGCGATACGATGGGCGCGCTGGCCTGGGCTTTCACGGCGCTGCGTAAAGAGGTCGCCAAGAAGCGCCATCCGTCCATCCGCCAAATCGTGCGGGCGACCGGGCCGGCGCTGCTCACGCTCAAGCCCTGCTGGATGATGAGCCCGCTCAGCGTCAGCCAGTTCATGGATACGGCCGAGCCACTCTTCGACGTGGTGATCTTCGACGAGGCCTCGCAGGTCTGCCCCGTAGACGCGATCTGCGCCATCCTGCGCGGCGCCCAGCTGATCGTCGTCGGCGATCCCAAGCAGCTCCCGCCGACGCGCTTCTTCGCCAAGAGCCTGGGCGACGACGAGGATGAGGACGATGAGGACGGCGCGACGGCGGAAGCGAGCGCCCGCGCGGAGCGCACTGAAAGCATCCTCAACGAGTGCCTGGGCGTGGACTTCCCCCAGCGCCGCCTGCGCTGGCACTATCGCAGCCGCCACGAGTCGCTGATCGCCTTCTCCAACGCCCACTTCTACGACGACAATCTCTACACCTTCCCCAGCCCCGACGCGCGCCACGACGACGGCGTGCGCTTCGTACACGTCGCGGACGGCGTCTACGACCGCGGCGGCCGGCGCACCAACGTGCGCGAGGCGCAGCGCGTGGTTGATCTGGTCGTGGAGCATTTCCAGCGGTACAGTACGGATCGCTCGCTCGGCGTGGTCGCGCTCAGTCGCGCGCAGGAAGACGCCATCCGTGACGAGATCACTGCCCGCCGCAAGCGCGACAGGACGCTCGATGGGTGGGGCGATGAGCTGGACGAAAACAACGACGGCGGCTTCTTCGTCAAGAACCTGGAGAGCGTGCAGGGCGACGAGCGCGACGTGATCATTCTCTCCATCGGCTACGGCCGCGATGCCACCGGCCGCTCGCCCTCGACCAACTTCGGCCCCGTCAATAAGGCGGGCGGCGAGCGCCGGCTGAACGTCGCCGTCACGCGCGCCAAGCATCAGCTCGTCGTCGTCTCGTCCATGCGCGCGGACGATCTGCCCGCCGGCCTCAGCAATCCCGGCGCGCGCACCCTGCGCGACTACCTCGAATACGCCGAGCGCGGCCCCGATGTGCTGCCGGCGCAGACGCGCGCCAGCGCCATGCGCGCCGCCACTGTAGGCGCCGCGCCGGAGTCGCCGTTCGAGGCGGCGGTCTACGCCGCACTCAGCGCCGCACTCAGCGCCAAAGGGCTCGCACTGGACTGCCAGGTCGGCTGCTCCGGCTACCGCATCGATCTGGCGGTACGCGATCCACGCCAGCCGGGGCGCTACTTGCTGGGCATCGAGTGTGACGGCGCGACCTATCACTCCTCGGCCACCGCGCGCGACCGCGACCGGCTGCGCCAGCGCCACCTGGAGCGCATGGGCTGGCACATTCACCGCATCTGGTCGCGCGACTGGGTGCGTGACCCGGCGCGTGAGGTCGCGCGCGTGGTCGCGGCCGTCGAAGAGTCCCAGGTGGACGGCGTGGCATACCTGGAGCCAGTCGCCGTCGCCGCCGGTGGCGCGAGCGCATCCCGCCCGCGCATTGTCACAGCGGACGGCACTGATCCCGGCGTCCCGCGCGGCACGCTGCCCCCGCTGCCCACGCCGCAACATCCGACGCTGCGCCTCCAGCCTACCCCGTCGCAATCACCAACCGTGCCACGTCCCACCCGCCCGCCATCCATGCGCCTGGTTTCCGTGGATGGACAGACGACAGCCGCGCGGACGTGTGAGACCTGTGCCTTCTTCCAGGAGGAGACGAGTACCCGATTTTATTGCGGGCGCAAAGCCGTCTATTTGTCGCGTGACCCGAGCGGAAAAACACCCGCCTGTCCGATGTGGCGGAGGCTGCCACACGACACCGCATCCTCGGTGTGATAGACTGGCTGAGTTACGCCCCCGAAGGAGATCGCGCCATGATAAGCTCGATGCGGCCAATCGTGCCGCCCATGAGGACTTCTTCGACGCGATGCACATCCGTTTCGCGGCGGGGCGCGCCCTCACGTCGGCGGCAGGCGCAACACGCGGCGGTACAGGTCCGCGTAGGCGCGTGCGCTGGCGGACCAGCGTGAGTCGTAGGCCATCGCCCGCCGCACCAGCTCCGGCCAGCGCGCGCGGTCGGCGTAGAGGCGTAGCGCGCGATCCAGCGCATCACGCAGGGCGGCGGGCGTGTAGTCGGCGAAGCTGATGCCGTTGCCGTGATCGGGATCGGTGTCAAGGTCCGTTACCGTGTCGGCCAGCCCGCCCGTCGCGCGCGCGATGGGCAGCGTGCCGTAGCGCAGCGCGATCAGTTGCCCCAGCCCGCCCGGCTCGAACGCGCTCGGCATCAGGAAGAAGTCCGACCCAGCGTAGATGCGGCGCGAGAGCGCCACGTCGAAGCCGATGCGCGCGCGCACGTTGGCCGACGACGCCGATAGCTCACGAAACAGCGTCTCGTAGGGGCCGTGCCCCGACCCCACCACGACCAACTGCAACGGCAGCTCGCGCAGCGCATCCGCGAGCGCCGCCACCAGATCGAAGCCCTTCTGATCCACCAGTCGGCTCACCACGCCAATCACCGGCACGTCTGGCTCGTCGGGCAAGTCGAACTCCGCGCGCAGCGCCACGCGGTCGCGCGCCTTGCCCGCCGCCGCGTCGTCCGCGCTGTAGCGCGCCGCCAGGTCCGCATCCGTCCGTGGGTTCCAGGCGTCCCAATCAATGCCGTTGGCGATGCCGGAGACGCGCGGGTGCCGCTGCCACAGGCTCTCATCCAGCCCCCAGCCGTAGTCGAGCGTCTGAATCTCCGCGGCGTAGCGGCGCGAGACGGTGGTGATGGCGTCGGCGTAGTTGATGCCGCCCTTCATCCAGTTGACGTCGCCCCAGTATTCCAGGCCGAACGGCGTGAAGACGCGCGAGCGGTCTAGCCCGGCTTCGTCCAAAATCGTCGGATCCCAGCGCCCTTGATATTGCAGGTTGTGGATGGTGTAGACGATGCGGCAGGCGCCGCCGCGCAGCAGGTAGCGATGGCTGGTGCGCAGGTACGCCGCGGCGGCCGCCGTCTGCCAGTCGTTCAGGTGGATGATGTCCGGCACGAAGTCCAGCGCCGGCAGCGCCTCCAGCATGCCGCGACAGAACAGCAGGAAGCGCCGCTGCTCGTCGCGCTGATCCTGCCCCAGATAGAGCCGCTGGTGGCGCGCGAACAGCGCCTCGTGCTCCAGTAGATAGGCCGTCACCGGCGCGTCGGGCAGCGCCCCGCGCCAGATGCCGACCGTCTGTAAGCCGCCGAACATGGGGAAGGTGCGCGTGACGCCTGTGGGCGCGAACGACCAGCGCGCCGGATCAATCGTGCCGTAGCGTGGGATGGCGATGCGCACGTCATGCCCCAGCGCCGTCAGCTCTTTCGGCAGGCTGCCGAGCACGTCCGCGACGCCACCTTCTTTGGCGAACGGCACCGCCTCCGTCGCCAGCATCAGCACGTTCAAGCTCGGCTCGCCCGCTGTCTCGTCTGCCGCCTGATGTGTCATCTCGCCCTCGCACACCCGCGCGCCGCTCGCGCCAGCTCAGCCCGGCGTCTCCGCCGCGCGCAGCATACCCTACTGGACGCAACATCCGCGCCCGCGTGGCCCTTGGCCGCAGGTGTCATGCCAGCCCACCGGACAGCCCGCACGCGCACACCCACACCCACACCCATACATCTGGCCTGGCTGGCGCAACGCTCTGGAAACGTCCGCGCCTGTATGCTATATCGGAGACGCAACGTGCGATGGGCGCACCCGCTGGAAACAGGTACGCCCATCTGACCCCGGCGCTGGTAGTAACAGCGTGTAGGGCTTGAGCATAGGATAGCACGCGGGCTGTTGTAGGTCATCGGTTCGGCTTGGCCCGTTCCCCCTCATCCTTTGCCCCTCCTCACACTCCTTCGCCAGCGCCTCACTCCCATGACGGAACCTGTTTTCCGCCAGTGCGCACGCGGCGCGTATCTCTCCATTCGACGGGTTCTCGTCATGCTGGCAAGGGGCTGCGTCATGTGGCCCCATGAAGGAGTAGCTATCATGGCTACTCCTCGTCAAGGGGAGTAGCATCATGTCACCCCCTTTGCGAGAGGAGACGACGGTGAGCGACATCTTGGAGCAGGGGCAGCCTCCTATCGAGCAGGCAACGGTATCTTTCTATGGACGTGACATCATTGCTGTGCGGCTTGCCGACGGGCGTATCGCCGCCGTGTTCAGTGCTCTGTGCGATGCGGTGCAGTTGGAGCGGAAGAGCCAGACAGATCGCATCCGTGAGGACGAGATTCTGAGCGAGCAACTCCTTCTCGTTCAGATTGAGACACCCGGCGGGCCGCAGGCCGTGAACGTCCTCACAGCTTGGGCCATTCCCACCTGGCTGCAAGGCGTCCGACTCTCGCGCGTCGCCCCAGAGAAGCGCCCCGCCATCCTTGCCTTCAAACGCGAGGCGCCGACGCGCTCTACCGGCACTTCTCGCGCCATCCCGTCTTCCCCGCGCCTGAGGCCGTCGTTCCCGCGGAGCCGATCCCCACGCCGACGGCGCCGGCACACGTCGCCCGCTATAGCGACATCCCAGAGGCGCGCTGGCCGGAGATCACGGCGTGGTTCAAGACACGGCTGGACGCGGCTGAGAAGCGGGGCCGGGGGTGAGGAATCCCACGGCGCCGCTTGACAAGACGCCGCCCTTCATGGCAGAATGGCGCGCACATGACGAGTCGTTCATGTTTGCGCGCGAGCGCGACGTATCCGCCGATTTGCCGCTCGCCGTGAGTTGACCGCCGAACGTTTCGTATCTACAATGCGGGCATCGAAACGCATGCCTGCCGAATCACACGACTGCTTTCCAATCCCGGCGCCCGCGTGTCGTCGGTCTCGTCGTCAGACGTCACCTGCCCGCTTCCCGTCGTTCCACGTTCATTCGTTCGCAGACTCAGGCACGCACCACCCATCCCGCGATCCGCTGTCCGTTCCCGGGGAGTTCCCGTGGCGCGCACAGCGCGGCTCACGGCACTCACGGCACTCACGGCACGAGGAGCACGCGCTATGCTAGCCGTCCAGGATATCGAAGTCTCCTACCATGGCGTCATCACTGCCCTGCGCGGCGTCTCCATCGAGGTGCCGGACGGCGCGACGGTGGCCCTGCTGGGCGCGAACGGCGCCGGCAAGACCACGCTGCTGCGCGCCGTCTCCGGCCTGCTGCGCATCCACGATGCCGCTATTGTGCGTGGCTCCATCCTCTTCGACGGCCAGCGCATCAGCGGGCTGGACGCGACGGCGGTGGTGCGCCGCGGCATCGTGCAGGTGCTCGAAGGGCGGCGGCTCTTTGCCGAGCTGACCGTGGATGAGAACCTGCGCACCGGCGCTATCGCCGCGCGCGACGCCGCCGCCACCCGCCGCGCCTACGACCGCGTGATGGACCTCTTCCCGGTGCTGCGTGAGCGCCGCGCCTCAGTCGCCGGCTACCTCTCCGGCGGCGAGCAGCAAATGCTGGCAATTGGCCGCGGCCTGATGGCAAGCCCGCGCCTGCTGCTGTTGGATGAGCCTTCGCTCGGCCTGGCGCCGTTCATGGTGCAACAGATCGGCCGCATCATCAGCGAGATCAGCGCCAGTGGCACGGCGGTGCTCTTGGTCGAGCAGAACGCGCAGATGGCGCTCGCCGCCGCCTCGTATGGCTATGTGCTCGAGACCGGCAGCGTCGTGCTGGGCGGGCCGGCCGCCGATCTCGCGCGGGACGGCAGCGTGCGCAAGTTCTATCTCGGTCTGCACCAGGAGAAACAACTGGGCAGCTTCGCCACGCTGCGCACCACCCGGCCAGAGAGGAGGTGGACGCTTGAGTGACACGACGACAACGCCCGCCCAGACGCGGACACAGACCAACGCCCAGGCGCCGCTGCTGGCGGTCGAGGGGCTGACGGTGCGCTTCGCCGGCGTGACGGCGCTCTCAGATGTCTCATTCGCCGTTCAGCCGGGCGAGCTCTTCGCGGTGATCGGCCCCAACGGCGCCGGCAAGACCTCGCTCTTCAACGTGATCTCGCGCGTCTACCAGCCCGCCGCCGGCCGCGTGATCTTCGACGGACAGGACATGGCGCGGCTGCGCACGCACCAGACGGCGCGTGCTGGCATCGCGCGCACCTTCCAAAATCTGGGGCAGTTCCCCTTCACCACCGTGCTCGATTACCTGCTGCTCGGCCGCCATACGCGCCTGCGCTCCGGCATCTTGCTCGGCGGTCTCTATCTCGGTCCCGCGCGCGACGAGGAGCGCGCTAACCGCGCCGAATGCCTGCGCATTCTCGATCTGCTGGGGCTGGCGCGCGTGCGCGACCTGCCGCTGGGCGTGCTGCCATACGGCTTGCAGAAGCGGGCGGACCTGGCGCGCGCGCTGGCGATGCGGCCGAAGCTGCTGCTGCTGGATGAGCCGGTGGCGGGCATGAGCCTCGAAGAGTCGCGCGACATGGCCGCCGTCATCCTCGACATCAAGGAGCAGCTCGGCGTCACGCAGATTCTGGTTGAGCACGACATGGCGATGGTGATGGGCATCGCCGACCGTGTGCTCGTGCTGGACTTCGGCCGCGTGATCGCCGAAGGCGCGCCGGCCGCGGTGCAGGCGAACCCCGACGTGATCAAGGCGTATCTGGGCGAGGAGCTGGGGGAAGCACCGTCGGCGGACGGCGCCAGCCCAGCGGAGACGGCTCCCTGAAACGGGGCGGCGAGCGAAGAGGGAAGCGACATGGCGTTCTTCTTTCAAATCTTCCTGGCCGGGATCGCGGCGGGCTGCATCTACGCGCTGGTCGCGCTGGGCTTCACGATCATCTTCAAGTCCAGCGGCGTGATCAACTTCGCTCAGGGCGAGCTGCTGCTGCTCGGCGCCTACCTCGTCTCGGCGGGCGTCTCGCAGTGGCATCTCAACTTCTTCCTGGCGCTGTTCATCGCCATCGCTATCACGGTGGCGATTGCCGTCGCCTTCGAGCGCTTCGCGCTGCGCCGCATGATCGGCCGGCCCGCCTTCTCCGTCCTCATGCTTACTATCGGTCTGGATACCCTGCTGCTCACCGCCGTCATCGCCATCTGGCCCGACGTGCTGTATGCCCCCGCCGCGCCCTACAGCACCACCGCGGGCTTCGACGTTGGCGGCGTCCACATCACCATCAACGACATCTGGACCATCATCGTCACCGGCATCCTCTGCGCGGCGCTCTACGCGTTCTTCCGCTACACGCGCTACGGTCTGGCGATGCGCGCGGCGGCGCTGGATCAGGAAGCGGCGCTGGCTGTCGGCATCAATGTGGGGCTGGTCAACACGTTCTCCTGGGCTATCGCGGCGGCCATCGCCACCATCGGCGGTTTCTTCCTCGCCGCCCATCTCTCCGGCGTCAACCCCGGCCTGGGCGTCATCGCCCTGGTGGCCTTCCCGGCGATCATCCTCGGCGGCATTGACTCCGTGCTCGGGGCGGTGGTCGGCGGTCTGATCATTGGCATCGTCCAGCAGTTGACCGCCGGTTATGAGAACACGGCCCTCATCCATCTGTTCGGTCAGAGCTTCACGCTCACCGATAAGCTGGGTCCGAGCTTCGATGCCATCGCCCCGTACCTCGTCATGCTGGTGGTGCTGCTCATCCGGCCGTATGGCCTCTTCGGCAAGCGAAAGGTGGAGCGCATATGAGCGCGGACGTCAGCGCCACACCACCCGCGGGCGTCGCGTCGCGGCGCGCGGCCGACGTGACGACGCGGCTGCTCGGCACCTCGCGCCGCCGCGTCGTGCTCATCCTGGCGCTGGTGGCGGTGGCGATCTTCTTCTCCGTCGCCAACGACGATCAATTCCAGATCGTCAACGTCACCATGATCTACGCCATCGCCGTGCTGGGCCTGAACGTGCTTTCCGGCTACGCCGGGCAGATCTCGCTCGGCATCGCATTTTTCATGGGCATCGGCGCCTACACGGCCACCTGGCTCGGCGGCACGCCGCCCACCTCGCCGCGCGCGCCCGTCGGCCTCGGCCTGCCCTTCTGGATCTGGCTGCCGGCCGCCGGCATCGTCGCCGCGCTGCTCGGCGCGTTGATCGGCCCGACGGCGCTGCGCCTGAAAGGCTTTTACCTGGGCATCGTCTCGCTGGCGCTGGTCGTCATCGGCGTGCAGATCTTCAAAAACGCCGCCTTCCTGACAGGTGGCAATTCCGGCCGCGGCATGCTGCCGCCCGCGTTCGGTGATACACCGATCAATCAGCAGAACGATCTCTTCGGCATCGCGCTTTCCGCCGGGCAGCAGTTCTTCCTCGTCATCGCGCCGATTCTGGCGCTGGCCGCGCTCTTCGTCGCCAACGTCATGCGCACGCGCGCCGGCCGCGCCTTCCAGGCGGTGCGCGATCACGAGGTCGGTGCGGCCATCATGGGCGTCAACCTGTTCGAGGCCAAGATGGGCGCCTTCATCCTTTCGTCCTTCCTCGCCGGCATCTCCGGCGCGTTGTTCGCCTCCTACAACGTTCACGTTGACCCGAACACGTGGGATCTCACGCTCTCGATCGCCTTCGTGGCGGCGATCATCATCGGCGGCATCGCCAGCGTCTGGGGCTCGCTGCTGGGCGCGATCTTCGTCTTCGCGCTGCCCAAGGTGCTCGATGTCTATTCGCTGGTGCCAGCGACCGGCATCGCCGGGCTGCCCAGCGGTGATGTCAACACCGTCATCTACGGCCTGCTGATCATCGTCTTCCTGCTCTTCGAGCCGGCCGGCTTCGTCGGCCTCATCCGCCGGGGCCGCCTGTTGGCCCTGCGCATGAGCGAGCGCAATCGCAAAGGAGGTGAGCCAACTCCGGCGGCAGCCGGCGCGGACCCCGGCGGCGACGCCGAGATCGAGCGCACGCGCCTGACCGCGGGCAGCGACGCCTGAACGCATCCCGCACCTGTAAGGCGGAACGAAGCGAAGTGGCGGAGGGCGGTCAGCGCGCTCTGCCCCGACCCGCTCGCGCACGGCGCGAGCCTATCGTACGAGGAGTAGCACATGGCGACCAGAACCGCGCTCACCGCACGGGTAATCTCCGCTTTCGCCATCCTGGGTGTGCTGCTGGCCGGCTGCGCGAGCAACACCGGCGGCGGGGGCGGCACCATCAAGACAGGCCCTGGCGTGGATGCCAGCACCAAGACCATCACGCTCGGCATCCTCACGCCGCTCTCCGGCCCCGTCGCCGCGCCGATCGGCATCCCGCTGACGCACGGCATCGAGACCTACTTCAAGGCGGTCAACGCCAACGGCGGCATCAACGGCTGGCAGGTGAAGCTGGTCGAGAAGGACACCAAGTACAGCCCGCAGGACGCCGTCACCGCCTACAACGAGATTCACAACCAGGTCGCGATGCTCGGCGAGAGCCTGGGCACGCCGCCGACCGTCGCCATCAAAGACCTGGCGGCCAGCGACCACATGCTGGTCTCCGCCGCGACGCTCGCCTCCAGCCTGGCACGCGAGAAGTATCTCATCCTGGTCGGCACGCCGTACCGTCTTCAGGTCGAGAACGCCTTCGACTACATCGTGAACAAGCTGGGCGACAAGAGTCCCAAGACCGGCCTCATCTATCAGAACGACGAATACGGGCAGGACGGCCAGACCGGCTATAAAGAGGCCGTCGCCGCCTATGGGCTGAAAGACGTCGGCCAGGCGGCTTTCGCCGCCACCGACACCACCTTCACCGCCCAGGTGGCACAGATGAAGGCCGGCGGCGCGAAGTACGTCTTCCTGACGACCACTCCCGTCGCCACCGCCGGCATCATCGCCACCGGCCACGCGCTCGGCTACGATCCGCAGTGGATCCTGCAAAGCCCGGCCTTCGCCACCGCGCTGGTTGCCAAGCAGAGCCCCGTCGCCCCGCTGGTCTCCAGGGCGTGGGTGGTCAGCCAGGGCGCGAGCTGGGGTGACACGAGTAAGCCGGGCATGGCGCAGCTGCTCCAGGACGTGCAGAAGTACGCGCCCGACCAGCAGCCCGACGGCTTCTTCGAGTTCGGCTACACCGAGGCCAAGGTCACGCAGGCCATCATCGCGAAGGCCATCAGCAACAACGACCTGAGCCGCGACGGCCTCTTTAATGCCTTCGAGTCGCTCAAGAACGTGGACCTGGGCGGGCTACTGCCGCCGCTCAACTACGGCTCGTCGCCCGACGAGCGCGTGCCCTCGCGCGACAATACGGTCTACGCTATCGATCCGACGCAGCCGACGAGCGTCAGAGACCTGAGCGGCGACTTCACCGGCTCCGCCGCCCAGGCCTCGAAGTTCTAGCTCCCGCCTGACCGCGGCTGGGTCCGCGGCACAGTCAGTGCGGCATAGGGATGCCGCCCCGTCGAGACCAGGCGCCGGACGGGGCGGCATCTTCGTTGGGTGGGCGGCGCCGGTGCGTGGAATGGGAGGCACATCATGGACGGCATCGCCGGGAAGGTCGCCATCGTCACCGGCGCGGCGAGCGGCATCGGCCTCGCCGTCGCGCGTGAGCTGGCCGGGCGCGGTGCCCGTGTGACGCTGGCGGATGTGGACACAGAGGCGGGTGAGCGCGTGGCGCGCGAGCTGGCCGGGGCACGCTTCCAGCGCGCCGACCTCACCTCCGCCGAGGAGTGCCGCCGGCTCGTGGCGGAAACGGCAGCCGCCACCGAGGGGCGGGTGGACATCCTGATCAACAACGCCGGCATCCAGCACGTCGCGCCGATCCCGGAGTTCCCTGAGGCGAAGTGGCGGCAGATGCTCGATCTCATGCTGACGGCGCCGTTCCTGCTGACACAGGCGGCGCTGCCGGGTATGTACGCGCGCGGCTGGGGGCGCATCGTCAATGTCGGTTCGGTGCATTCGCTGCGCGCCTCGGCCTTCAAGTCCGCCTATGTCGCCGCCAAGCACGGGCTGCTGGGACTGACACGTGTGACGGCGTTGGAGGGCGCGGAGCATGGCGTCACGTGCAACTGCGTCTGCCCGTCGTACGTGCGCACGGCGCTGGTGGAGAAGCAGATCGCCGACCAGGCGCGCATTCACGGCATCCCAGAGTCCGAGGTGGTGGAGACGATCATGGTGGCCGAGGCACCGATCCACCGCTTGCTGGAGCCGTCCGAGGTGGCGGCGTACGTCGGCTTCCTCTGCTCTGACGCCGGCGCCGGCATCACCGGCGGCGCCCAGCTCATAGACTGCGGCTGGACGGCACATTAGCTGGTACACGGGGATCTCGGCCTTGTCGCCCTTGTTGGAAGACGCAATCCCAGGAGACGACCTTATGGCTCATCCGCTTCCGTCCGGCATTGCCTCGCGCACGTTCGAGACGCCGCGCCTCGCCACGCACGCCCTCGTCGCCGGCGACGAATCCGGTATGCCTATCCTGTTCATCCACGGTAACGTCTCGTCCGCGCGCTTCTGGGACGAGACGCTGGCCGCGCTCCCCGCTGGCTACCGGGGCATCGCGGCGGACCTGCGTGGCTTCGGCGGCTCCGCGCCGCTAGCGGTGGACGCGACGCGCGGGCTGGGCGACTGGGCCGACGATCTGCACAGCCTGATGGAGGCGCTGGGCCTCGCGGCGGGCGGGCGCAGGGTGCATCTGGTGGGGTGGTCGCTGGGCGGGGGCGTCGCGCTGCGGGTTGCGATGGATCATGCCGAGGCGATCGCGTCGCTGACGTTGATCGCGCCGCTCTCACCGTTCGGCTTTGGTGGGACGAAGGACGTGGCGGGCGCGCGCTGCTGGCCGGATGCGGCCGGTGCGGGCGGTGGGACCGTCAACCCGGAGTTCCTGAAGCGGCTGGCGGCGCAGGATCGCGGCGCGGACGACCCGGCCTCGCCGCGCAACGTGATGAACGCCTTTTATTTCAAGCCGCCGTTCCGTGTCGCGCCGGAGCGGGAGGACGCCTATGTGGAGGCGATGCTGGCGACGGTGACGGGCGAGGACAACTATCCCGGCGCGGTGACGCCGTCGCCGAACTGGCCGGCGGTGGCGCCGGGCGCGCGGGGGGTCAACAACGCGATGGCGCCGACGTACTGCGATCTGGCGGCCTTCGCCTCGATCCAGCCGCGGCCGCCGGTGTTGTGGGTGCGCGGGGCGGACGACCAGATCGTGTCGGACACGTCGCTCTTCGACCTGGGCTACCTGGGGCAGCTCGGCGCGGTGCCAGGCTGGCCCGGCGCGGAGGTCTACCCGCCGCAGCCGATGATCGCGCAGACGCGCGCCGTCTTCGAGGCGTACCGGGCCAAGGGCGGGAGTTATGCGGAGCTGGTGCTCGCGGATTGCGGCCACTCACCGCATATCGAGAAGGCGGAGGAGTTCCGCCGGGCGTTCTTCGCGTTCCTGAGCGAGTGAGACAAACCACCGGGCGAATGACTGGGCGGTTGGTATCGCGCCTGTCGCGGTAAGACGATGGCGCCGGGCGGCCTTCACGGCACACCCGGCGCTTCAGTCGTGTGCCGGCGATGGACGCCGGCACGGTTGGATGCGTTGCCGGAGGCGGAGGGCGCCGGCCCAGTTCGGTGACCGGCTCCGCGCCTCCGGCGCACTAGCGTCCGAGCTGCTCGGACGCGATGATCTACACGACCTACCCTAATTCAGGATGTTGCTGGCCGCCGGCGAGGCGGGGCACAGGGTCGCGGCGTCGTTGACGTAGGTGATGGTGCCTACAGTCCCGCCGAACGAGTTGCTGGCGTTGAAGAACTGGACGGTGTAGGTACCGGCCGGCTGATTCGTCGCCGAGATGTTGAAGCTGGCTGTGTTCGAGGTGTTCTGACTGGCAATCGGCTTGCCGGTCGGCCCCTTGGCGACCGGATCGGCCAGGCCCGTGAACGGATTGCCGGTGTAGAGCAGGAGCTGCGCCGACTGCGCGACCGGGATGGTCCACTTGGCGCTGATCGTGCCGACGGCATGGGCCGTGAACTGCACCCAGTAGGTCTGGCCGGAGGGCAGTGAGGGCACGTTGATCGTGATGGAGCAGGTGTGCAGCGTCGCCGGTGGAGGCGGCGGGGTCGGTGTCGGCACGGGGGTTACGCCCGCGGGATATGGCACGAAGGGAGCCACCCAGATGTGGCCGCGCCCACCGCGAGCGCCAGCGAACTTGTCCTCCAACGCGATCAGCGAGCCGGTGTCGGGGTCGACGAGCTCACCTTGCAGGAAGTTCATCGAGACGAGCGCGCCCGGCGGCTCCGACGGGTCGATCGGCCGCGTGCAGGTCGTCGTGCAGTAGACCGTCGCGTCGGCGCTGCCGGCCGGCGGCATCTGCCCGTTGGCAAGGTAGAGCCGCGCGGTGTTGGTCGCCACGTCATATTGGTAGACCGTCGCGTTGGCGAAGCCCGACGAGATCGAGGCGTAGACCAGACCAGCCGGGCTGCGCGACGGATCGGGGTCGGTGGCGATGCCAGCCGCGAAGATCAGGCCAGCGGTGCCGATGTTGAGCGACTGCGTGTCGCAGGGAGCCTTCGTGCCGTCAGCATTGACGACGGGGCACTTGCTGCTGATGTTGTTGACGACGGTGAAGGCGTTGTTCTCGGGCAGGTAGAGGTTGTCGCCGATCATGCCGATCGAGCCGTTGATGCCGCGCGAGAGACCGCCGACCTGTTGCGCCTGCGTCTGGGCGACGACATCCACGACCTGATTGCGTGGATCGTCCTCGGGGTTGTTGACGCGGCGGATGAAACCATCCACCAGGCCGCCCGTGTAGAGCGCGAACTTGCAGCCGGGGAACTTAAGCGTGCCATCGGCGTTCTTCACGCAGGGACCGAGCACGACGCCGTTGGCCTTGTCGCCGTCCAGCCCGGCGTTGGGCGCCAGGATGACCGGCGGGTTGATCACCATGCCCTTGCCGCCATCGAGCGTCGGGTCGTAGGTGAAGCGCAGCACACCGGGGCTGAGGTGGTCGTTCTGCGCCACGTAGATATAGTGCGTGACGCCATCGGGGTTGAGCGTGGGATCATAGGCGGCCTGGCCGCCGGAACCGAGCACGGTGCCGTCATCACAGGCGGCGGGGTTGATGGCATGCAGCCCCGTGCCAGGGACGGGGTCGAAGCGGCAGAAGCCGGCGGAGTGATCGGCGGCCCAGAGATGGTTCTGGCCGTCGGCGCCCGGCACGAGCACCGCGCCGCCCTTGGGGGCCGTCACGCCATAGGCGAACAGACTCGCCGTAACGAGGGCCGGCGGAGGCGGGATGGTGCAGGTGTTGAGGGCTGAGCCGACACAGTCAGGCGCCGCGGTGGCGGGAACCGTCCACAGGTGGCCCTTGTTCAGCGGCGGGTTGACCAGGATGGGGAAGGTGGGGTCGTCGCCGATGAACAGGTCGCCGGTGTGCGGGTTGACCGCCAGGCCCATGATGAAGGTGTAGACCGAGATCGGCTGCCCCGGATTGAGCAGCGAGTCGTAGGTCGGCACCGTCGAGGTGATGATGTCCAGGAACCCGGTGTCGGGGTGGTAGCGCATCACCGTCGAGGTGTTGGGCGGCGAGTCGTCGGCCGGCACGTCGGCCACGTAGATATACTTGCCGAGGCCGGTCGCCGGATCATTGAAGGTGGCGATGCCTTGGGGGAAGAAGGTGGGGATGCCGCCGACGACGGATGCGGCGCAACCGCCAACGCCGTTGGTGTTGGGCGGGCAGGTGGCGACATCGTGGAGAATCGTCACGCCGAGGCCGCCGAGCTCGTCAATGTAGAGGTCGGTGGTGCCGTCGGCGTTCTTGAAGGTGGCGATGCCAAAGCGCACGCCTTTGCGTGGGTCGGCGGTGGCGCTGACCTCCTCGATGGTCTGTTGGGCCAGCGGCTGATCCACGAAGTTGATGCGCTCGATCTTCTTGGAGCGGCGGAAGCCAACGTAGAGCGCCAGGCAGGTGCCGCTCGGATCGACGACCGGATTGACGACGCTCTTGTTGCAGGGGCCGAGCGCCACCGAGGAGCTGAGGAAGGACGCGCTGGCGTCGGAGAAGAAGCCAACGGTGTTGAGGCCGCCGACCAGCACGGCGCTGTTAGCGACGACGGCGCCGCGGCCCAGGCCAGTGTTCGGGTCGGGATCGGCGTTGGGATCGTAGACCAGGCGCACCGGGCCGGTGGATTTGGCGGCCATGTCGGCGGCGTAAAGGAAATAGGTGCCGTCGGCGTTCACTGGGCCGGCGACGACCTGGGTCGGCTTCTTGGACTGGATGTCGCAGGTGCCGACGTTCTCGGAGAAGCCAGTTGTGCTGGCGGGGTCGGCGTCAATACGACAGAGGCCGGAGCCGCTGCCGTCCCAGTAATGGCCGCCATCCTGCGAATCGAGGAAGACGCCATTGAAGGGGAACGTCACGCCGGAGGCGTACATCGTGCCGGGGGCCGCGGTCGCCACAAAGGCATTGAAGATCGCGAGGATTGGCAGAACTACCGTCGCCAGCAGCAACGGAATGGTGCTTGGCTTGCGCAGCCGGCGGGCCAGCGCGCGCGCCTGGGGAGATTGGGCCGCGGCCCAAGTGCGCGCGCGCCCCGCGAGCCGAAGAAGGGTATCAGAATTCAAACCCATGCGTCACCTCATCCTCACTGGAAGGCGGCATGCTCTCGTCGTATGCCCGCGCCTTCCGGGATTTCCGCTCATCTCACTACTTGAATGGATCCCCTGTTTGACCTCCTCTCGCGGCGGCTGGCCTCCGGGGGCCTGGGGCGCCGCTGCCTCGCCGGCATCACTTGGTAGAGCGCCACGCGATGGCGCGAGCGCGTGTGGTGGGTCGCGCTGGCGACGGCAGACTCTTACACGCGGTAAGCCGCTGCTTCTTACAGAGTGTAAGGGAGCGTAGGTGTTTTCGCGTCTGCCACTCGGCACGGTTCCTATGTCGAGTGGCATATTTTTTGGCCGGCAATTGTGCTTAGGGCGGCGGCGAGGTGGTGTAGGCATGGTGAGAGAGGGGAAAGGGAGGAGGAAGGGAAGGGATCGGTATGCTGAAGTGGGCGTGGTGAGGGTTCACAGCGGAGGGAAGAGAAGGAAAAAGGAACAGCGACGCGGGAGACGAGGTGACGAAAACCCGCATCGCTGAACTCTTACGCATTGTACGACTTCGTGGGGCGGCGCGCATCTGCCGTTTGGCAGAGGAGATGCGACATTTGGCATATGTACAACATCAGTAAAGATGCGTATTATGGTGCGCGCAATGACGTGAGTACGGGATAGGTGATCGCGCCACGTCGTGGACGCGCTCTGGGGAGTGTGGCAATGCGTGATGCTCGCGGCCTGAGCAGACGCCGGGATGGGGAGCGCGGCGCCCATTGTGCCGAGGTGCGGGAGCCGCTATACTGTGCGGGAGGGATGCGGCGCGTGCGCCCGGCATCTCGTTTGTTTCCTGTTTCGCTCACTCTTTCTTTCGCTCCCTGGGGAGTCGCGTGTTATGAATGCCAAGCGCAGACAGCCGCCGGACCAGCCAGCAGCGCCAGTGTCGCCAGCAGCGCCAGCGATGCCGGCGACAGGCGAAGGCTCCGCCGTGCGGGCGTTCCAGTTGGACAGCACGGGGATGCGGCGCATCCTCGGCTCGCTGGAGGCGGATCTGCTGGAGGCGGTCTGGCAGTTGACGCCGGGGCCGGAGGCGGCGGCGGCGGGCTGGACGACGATCGGCGCCGTCTGCGACTATCTCGGTCCCGATTTCAACTACAAGACGGTGCAGACGGTGATGAACCGCATGGTGGAGAAGGGGCTGCTGTTGCGGCGGCGCGACGCGCGCGCCCACACCTATCGCGCCGGGATGACGCACGACGCGCTGGTGATGCAGGTGACCCATACCATCGTCAGCGGGCTGGTACACGATTTCGGCGACGTGGCGATCGCGCAATTGGTGACGACGCTCACGACGGTGGGGCCGGAACACCTGCGGCTGCTCGAACAGCTCGCGGGGTCCACGCCGGCGGGGCAGGGAGCGGGGCAGGTGGAGGAACCGGACGAACCGATCGCGCCGCGCGACGAGGACTAGCCAGGGCATGTGAATGCTTGCCCACGGCCATCGCGGACGTGAGGTGAGCCGATGGACAGGATTCACCGCGATCGCCTATATGGTGATCTGGCGCAGGGGGTGCGGCGAGTGCGTCGCTGGTCGTCGAGCCATTGGGCGTTGCTGGCGGCGCCGCTGTTGCTGGTCGTCTATCTCTGCGTGCCGTACGTCCGGGATGAGGGCTGGCTCGCGCTGCACACGCACGTCGTGGAGCTGGGGCTGAACCTGGCGCTGCATCTGTTGGCGATTCGCGTCGTGGTGCCGCTGGTGATGCTGCTGCTGGTCGCGGCGTCGGTGGTCGTGAAGAATGTCCGGCATGTGGCCGCGCTGCGGGCATTGCGGCAGGCGCCGAGCGCGAAGCTGGTGGCGGCCAGCGCCGGCATCGTGCCAGCGGACCGTGTGTATGTGCTGGCGGACGCGCGGCCGTTCGCGGTCTGTGTGGGGTTGTGGCGGCCGGCGATCTACGTGTCGTCGGGGCTGGTGGAGGGGGTGTCGCCGGCGGGGCTGCGGGCGGCGGTGGCGCACGAGGAGGCGCACCGGCGCCGGGGGGATCCCATACGGCTGCTGGCGCTGCGCATCGTGATCGGGGCGATCACGCCGGTGCCGTGGCTGAGCGCGCTGGCCGGTCGTGTGGCGCTACGCGCCGAGATTCGCGCCGATCGCTTCGCCCGCGAGCAGACGTCTATGGCGGCGCTGGCGGAGGCGCTGCTGGCGGCATTTAAGGGCAGCCCGTTTCTGCTGCCACCGCAGTCGCGCGAGCCGCACCGGCGCGGGCGACCTCGGCACATGGCGGCCACGGGTCTGGCGGGGAGCGCGGAAGGGGCGGCGCCAGCCACTCCGGCGGATCTCGATCTGCGCTTACGCTACCTGCAATTGCCGTGCGCGGTCCCGCTGCCGGAGGCGCTGCCGCCCGATCTGACGCTCGGCGAGGTACTGCGCTCGCTCGCTCACGTGCTACCGTACGGATTGACGGGGAGACGCGGGAACGGGCTGGTGCTGGCGCTGGCGTGCCTGGTGCCGTGGATGGAGGCGTTCGGCCCGTGGGCCGACACGCTGATGGATCTGCTCTACATTTGATGCGAGCCCCTAGGGCAGCAGATCCATCAGCCCAGCGGGAAGGGAGCCGGCTACCTCGGCGATGGTGAGGAGGCAGGCAACGGCGCAGGTGAAGGGACTCCAGCGCCGGCCGGTGACGCCGTAGGGCAGGGCGCGCGCCAGCGGCCGGATCGCGGTGGCGAGGCGTAGATCGGCGGGCAGCAGGGGCGGCAGTTGGGCATCGTCTGGCAGGCGCAGATAGCGCAGGCGCAGGCCGAATGCCTCGTCCGACCACGCGGCGAGGTCGTCCACATCCGCCCCGCTCAGGTTCGTGTGGACGATCCCGGTCCAGCGGATCGCCGCGGATGGGGCGGGCAGCGGCGGGAGCGGGCCGCCGCGGATCACCACCGCCAGCGCTTCGGCGAGCGCGCTGGTGGAGGCGCTGGCCCGCGCGAAGCGATCGGCGCGAATCTCGGCGCGCAGCGCCGCGCGCCGCGACAGCACCGTGAGCCAGGGAACGGATGCGATCGCCGCGGCGACGATACGCAGCGCGAGGTGCCGCGCCGGATCGTGCCGGGCGCGGTGCGCCTCCTCGTGCGCCACCGCCGCCCGCAACGCCGCCGGTGATACACGCGCTATCAGACCGGAGGAGACGTAAATCACCGGTCGCAACAGCCCCACGCACACCGCGTACGGCCGCGTATCCGCCAGCACACACACACGGCCCGCCGGCACGATGCCGGCGCTGGCCGCCGCCAGCGCGGGGATCGGCGCCTGGCGCACCGCCCGCAGCGCCTGAGCGTGTCGCGTGGTATGCCACACAGCGGTGATGCCGTTCGCCAGCAGCAACAGGGATACGGTAAGGATGCGGGCGGCGACGACATGGATGGCGACATCGAAGATAAAGTCTGGGATGTCGGAGCGGAGATCTTCCAAGCCGTCGGTGATGAGATAGTTCACACTCAAGCAGACATACAGAGCAAGCAGCGCCACGCGCGCCGTCCAGGGACGCGCCATCCAGTCTGCCGCGATGCCGGTGAAACTACTGCGCGGCCACTTCACCCATTCGCTCCTTCGTGCGGATTATTCGTCATGCGGATTATGCGTCTCGATATGGCACCGGTGGCAGAGCATGTGGCGTATCGCTCGGGCCCGTTTGCGATGACACGCCTGGGCTGGGCGCGGCGGCGAGGGCATCTAGCTCGGCGATGTGCTCGGGGCTGACCGCATGCAGCGTGCTCACCAATTGATCAACGGCCACCGCGCCGAACTCGCGGACCAGGCTGCTGACGACGGCGTGGGTGACGCGCATGACCAGCGCGTCGTGCGTCATCCCGGCGCGATAGGTGTGGGCGCGCGCGTCTTGGCGGCGTAGCAGCAAGCCTTTCTCCACCATGCGGTTCATCACCGTCTGCACCGTCTTGTATTTGGCGCTGGGGCCGAGGTGCGCGCAGACGGCGCCGATCGTCGTCCAGCCCGCCGCCGCCGTCTCCGGCCCAGGTGTCAGGTGCCAGACGGCTTCGAGCAGATCGGCCTCCAGCGAGCCAAGGATGCAGCGCAGACCGGTGCTATCCAACTGGAACGCGCGCACGGCCGCGCTTTCATCGGCGAGGGGATGGCCTGGTTGTTGTGTGCGCTCGGTCCTCACGTCACGCCGCCTCCCCCGCGCCCGGCGCGAGCGATCGTCGCGGTTGGCTGGTCCGTCATCCACGTCGCGCTGCGCATTTTTACTGACCACAAAGATATGCCGAGTGACATAGGTATGCCGCCACATGGCAGATGTGCGGCGTTCGCGCAATGTCTTACGCTGTGTAAGAGTTCGGCGGCGCGGGTCTCTCGTCACCTCATCCCCCGCGTCGTCCGACCCGCTTCCGGGGCGCCGCGCGGCTCGACCCGCCGGCGCCGCCGCATATGCGTCGCGTCCGCCACGACGGTGCCACCTCATGCCTTGCCCATGTATACGCCGATCCGGGGCACGTGTCAATGTATGCGGCTCTGTTGGCCCAGCGACGCCGTGTTTTCCGTGTCTGTGGATTCCCGCCAGTGGGGCGGGCGGGCGGTCGCGACCGCACGGGGAGGGTAGGCAAGAACGGGTGCGGCTGATGTGTGTGCATGACGGAGAAGCTGGCGCTTTGAAGCCAGCGCCTTCCCGTCCAGTCATGCCTCTGAACGCAGTGTTGATGAGTGAGTGAGGGACGCATGAATCTGAACCGTATACTGGCGTCGCGGCGCATTCCGCCGGGCGCGCGGAATTGGCTCGCTTCGCAGCGCCGGCAGTTGAAGCTGATCACGCGCCGGCTGTCCAAGCCTTCGACGATCCCGCTGCTGATCACGCTGGTGGCGCTGCCGGTGCTGGGGATCGTCAACGTCTTCAACGCCCACGCGCAGCCCGGCACGATGGTGGCGGCGGGCGTCACATTGCCCAATAGCCCGGTCTGGCTGAACGGCGCGCTGGGCGGCCACTGGTGGGTCTCCGACGGCGCCAACGGCTTCTGCCGGCTGGACCCGGACCCAGCCAACGCCGGCCAGCTCGTCGAGAACGTCGCCACCTGCGATCTCACGGCGGCGGCGGCGGCGCAGGTGGCGGTGGGGCCGGTCTTCACGAATCCTGATAGCTCGCAGCATCGCTTCGTCTATATCGCGGATTCGGGCAGCAAGAGCTTCGGCCCGGTGCGCGTGCGGTTCGATCTCGCCACTGAGACGATCGCGGCCGGCAGCGGCGTCATCATGGGCGCGCAGAACGCGGCGGTGCCGACCTGCGATGACACGTTCTGCACGGCCGGCAAGGGCAGCTTCCGCAGCAACGCGGTGGCGCTGGGGCCGGCCGGTGAGCTGTACGTCGCGTTCATCCGCTCGACCAATATCGTGCGTATCGCCAACGCGGCGGGGGCGAGCATCGCGACGCAGACGACCACCGTCGTCGGCAAGATCAATTTCCCGCGTCCGCTCGGCGCCACATCGCTAGCGATGTTCTTCCACGCGCCGGACGCGACGCATACGACGGCGTGGGGCGATCTCTACATCGCCGAGCTGACGGGATCAGGCGTCTCGATGATCACGGATGTCGGCACCTGCGGCGCCTGCGCCACGACGATCAACCCGAACATCACGTCGTTCTCGCCGTTCGGCATGGTGGCGGATGGCGGCGTCGGAGACGACGGCACGATCCAGCCCAGCACACACCTGTTTGTGGGTGAGGCGCCGGTGGATGGGCCATCCTCGGTGCTGCGCTATGATCCGGTGAACAACATCCAGGATCTCTACACCTCCACCGTGCCGGCGTTCACCTCGCCGTTCGATGGATTGAGTGTGACCAATTACCTGAGCATCACGGGCCTGGGGCTGCGCCAGGATACGGGCGAGCTCTTCGTCGGCGACGATCCGACGGTGAATGCGCTCAACCCGCCCGTGGGCATGGGCCACCTGTGGAGCGTGGCGGCCGGCGGGGCGCTGGACTGCGCGGGAACGCCGATCGCCCCATGCGCGCCGCTCGCGGCGCCCGCGACCATCATGGCCGATCTGTACGCCTGGGGCATGCAGGCTCCGGCGGGCGGTATCGTGCTGCAAGGCGCGAATGGCGAGCGCCATCTGTGGGTCAGCGGTGAGGGCGGCGGCCTCTGCCGGCTCGACATCGTGCCGAATACGTCGCTGCACGCGACGGAGTTCGCCTCCTGCGACGACGGCACGATGGGCGCGGTCGCGCAGCCGGTGCTCGATCCCACACCGAACAGCGATGGGACGTCGTTCGTCTACGTGGCCGACGTCGGCCGCTTCAGCCAGGGCGTCTGGCGCATCACCTTCGACCCGAACGGCGACAACGGCATCGGCAGCATCGCCAATCCGACGCTGTTAGCGCCAACCTCCAACCTCGGCCCGCTGCGGCCGTTAGCGGCCGCGGTCGGCCCGGACGGCGCGCTCTACTTCGCCGGACCGAAGGCCGACGCAGGCGCGACCATCAAGAAGATCGCCAACCCGCGCGGCGATCCGCGCACGCAGACGGTGGTCGGCGTGGCGAATCCCTCAGATGGTGGCGGCGTTGCTGGCGACTTCGCCTTCCTTGGGCCTGACCTGTACGTTCCAGAGGGCGCGGGCTTCTCGGTTGTGCGCAACATCGCCGCCTGCACCAGTACGGCGATCTGCACGGCGAGCATCCTGCCGATCGGCACACCAGGCGGTACGCCGGCTTCGGCGGTCGCCACCGATGCGGTGCGCGGCGTGGTCTATGGTCTGGCCTCGGCCGGCCCCGGCCCGGCTACGCTCTTCCAGTTCGATCCGATCAGTCAGACATCGCGCGTCTACGTGACACAGGGGCGCGCGCCGGCAGCGGGATCACCCGAGGCTACGGTGTACTGCGCGACGCAGTGCATCCGTCCCCCGGACCCGACGATGATCCTCGGTGGAACCTATACCTTCCCGAACGCCTTTGGCCTGGGGCTGGATGAGGAGAGCGGGACCGTCTTCATGATGGACGATCCTCAAGACGGCAACCGCTTCGGCACCGGACACGTCTGGTCAGTGGAGTTCCGGCCGATGCCGCCGGCGCCGCCCGCGCCGACGCCGACGCCGCTGCCGACGCCGCCGCCCGCGCCCACGACGCAGACTTGCACCGTGACGGTCAATGTGCCCTCGCTGGCGTCGGGCAACAGCTATTGGGTGCAGTTCACGACGCATAGCGCCGGCACGATCAGTGCCTCCTGGACGATCCCGGTCGCGCAGCAAGCGCAACTGCTGCTCTACACGGGCAATCCGTTCGCGGGGCTGGCCGATCCGATCAAGAAGGGGCCGACGGGCAAGCCGATCGCGGTGCAGAACACCTCGAACACGCAGAACTTCACCGTCTCGGTGGCAAACCAGGCGGCGGGAACCTACACGGTGCAGTTCTTCAACGGCAGCAATGTGTTCGTCGCGACCACGGGCACGCTCACGTATACCAACGACAGCGCGAGCGCCTGCCCGGTCTCGCCGACGAGCCAGAACATCTTGAATTAGCATCACGTAGTGCGTTGGGGCCCCGCGCGCGGGCGCCGCCGAAGCAAACCGTAGCAAAACGG
>JAICVS010000035.1 GCA_025935195.1 Ktedonobacterales bacterium | reverse complement strand
CGTGGAAAGATCTCACTGGAAACGTCAACCTGCTGGCCGATAACCTCACCAACCAGGTCCGCGCGATCGCAGAAGTTGCGACAGCCGTCACCAAGGGCGACCTCACGCGGTCGATTCAGGTGGAAGCCAGCGGCGAAGTTGCCGATCTGAAGGACAACATCAACACGATGATCGACAACCTCCGTCTCACGACCGACCGCAATACCGAGCAGGATTGGCTGAAGACCAACCTGGCGCGGTTCACGGGCATGTTGCAGGGACAACGCGATCTGGCGACCGTAGGCCGTATGTTGCTTTCCGAACTGGCTCCGCTGGTGAATGCGCAGCAAGGCGTGATTTACCAGATGGAAACCGAAGAGAGCGCCGGCATGGTGCTGCTATCCGCATTCGCAGATGATGCGGAAACCGGCCACCTGCGGCGAGTCGGTCTGGGCCAGGGCCTCATCGGGCAGGTGGCCGCAGAAAAGCGGCGCATGCTGATTTCAGACTTGCCTGACAAGACGGTGCCGATCAGTTCCGGATTGTTCCGATCGGTCCCGCGAAACGTAATTGTGCTGCCCGTACTCTTCGAGGATCGGGTGAAGGCGGTGATTGAACTGGCTTCTCTGAGCGCGTTCACGGCTTCGCAACTCGCCTTCCTGGAACAGCTCACGGCCAGCATCGGCATCGTTCTGAACAGTATCGAAGCGACGATGCAGACCGAAGGCCTGCTCAAGCAGTCGCAGCAGTTGGCGGCCGAGCTTCAGGCGCAACAGAAGGAGTTGCAGACGACGAACGAGCAGCTGGCGCAGAAAGCGCAACAGCTTGCCGAACAGAACGTCGAAGTGGAACGCAAGAACCAGGAAATCGAGCAAGCCCGACGTGCGGTGGAAGAGAAAGCCAAAGAGCTGGCGCTCACTTCCAAGTACAAGTCGGAGTTCCTGGCGAACATGTCACACGAGCTGCGAACTCCGTTGAACTCCATTCTGGTTCTCGGACAGCAGCTCGGTGAGAACCCCGATCACAACTTAACCCCCAAGCAAGTCGAATTCGCGCGCACCATTCACGGCGCGGGAACGGATTTGCTGAACCTGATCAGCGACATTCTCGACCTGTCCAAGATCGAGTCGGGCACCGTCAGCGTCGAGGCAGAGGACATCTTCTTCAGCGACCTGCTCGAGGCCGTCGGCCGGCCGTTCCGCCACGAGGCGGACGCGCGCGACCTGGCGTTCGAGCTCAGTCTCGATCCGACGCTCGATCGCAGCATCACGACCGACTCCAAGCGCTTGCAGCAGGTGCTCAAGAACCTGCTCTCCAACGCTTTCAAGTTCACAGAGCAGGGCGGCGTCCGCCTGAACGTCTCCGCCGCCGCCGGGGGCTGGAGCAGCGAGCATCCCATCCTCAAAGGGGTGGCCGGCGTGGTGGCCTTCGAGGTCTCCGACACGGGCATCGGCATCCCGCCCGAAAAGCAGAAGATCATCTTCGAGGCGTTCCAGCAGGCCGAAGCCAGCACCAACCGCCGCTTCGGCGGCACCGGGCTGGGGTTGGCGATCAGCCGTGAGCTTGCCAACCTGCTGGGTGGCGAGATTCAGCTCCGCAGCGTACCTGGTGTCGGCAGCACCTTTATCCTCTACTTGCCGCAGACCTACGTCGGCCCATCCGCCTCCGGGGGCGTGGTGACAGCGGATGGCGCGGTCGCGCCAGCGCCCACGGGCACACCCGCTCGGCAGTCTGGCGCGCTGGCTGCTGTGCGGCTCCTAGATCGCCCGACCGAGCTGATCCCCATCCCGGACGACCGCGACACGCTGCGCGCCGGCGACGCTATTCTGCTGATCATCGAAGATGACCCCTACTATGCCCGCGTCCTCGTCGAGCTTGCCCATGAGAAAGGGTTCAAGGTGCTGGTGGCGGCGCGCGGCCTGGATGCCCTCGCGTTGGCGCGCGAGTTCCACCCGACCGCCGTCTCGCTGGACGTGTTCCTGCCGGATATGCTCGGCTGGACGGTGCTCAGCCAGCTCAAGCAGGATCCCGCCACGCGCCACATCCCCGTCCAGATCGTGACGATGGACGAAGACCGGCAACACGGCCTGGCGCGCGGCGCGTTCACCTTCATGACCAAGCCCACTACCACTGAGGGCCTCGAAGCCGCGCTCTCTCGCATCAAGGACTATGCGGCCGCCAGCCGTAAGCGGCTGCTGGTGGTGGAGGACAACGCGGCCGAGCGGTTGAGCATCATCGAGCTGCTTGGCCACGACGACATCGAAATCTCCACCGCCGACACAGGCGCGCAAGCCCTCGACGCCCTGCGCGAGCGCGGGTTCGACTGCGTCGTGCTCGACCTGCGGCTGCCGGACATGTCCGGGTTCGAGGTGTTGGAGCGCATCCGCGACGACGAGGCGCTCCACGATGTGCCGGTCGTCGTCTTCACCGGCAAGCAACTCTCGCCGGAGGAGGACGCGCAGCTGCACATGCTGGCCCGCAGCGTCGTGGTCAAGGGGGTTGAGTCGCCCGAACGGCTGCTGGATGAGACGGCGTTGTTCCTGCATCGCGTGGTCGCCGAGCTGCCGCCGGAGAAGCAACAACTGCTTGATCGCCTGCATAGCTCCGACGACGACCTGGTGGGCAAGAAGGTGCTGGTGGTGGACGACGACGTACGCAACATCTTCGCGCTTAGCAGCGTGCTGGAGCGGCGCGGCATGACCGTGCTGACCGCCGGCACCGGCCGCGAGGCGATCGCGATGCTCGAAGCGACCCCCGACCTGGCGATTGTGCTGATGGATATCATGATGCCGGAGATGGACGGATATGAGACCATGCAGGTGATCCGTCAGGATCCGTCCTTCCAGCGGCTGCCGATCATCGCCCTGACCGCGAAGGCGATGAAAGGCGACCGCGAGAAGTGCCTGGAAGCCGGCGCTTCCGATTATCTCGCCAAGCCGGTCAACACCGAGCAGCTCTTGTCGGCGCTGCGCATGTGGCTGCATCGTTAGAAGCGAGGTGTTCCCTTTGCCGCGGACTCGTCCTGTGTCCGGAGAGTAGGTTATGAGCACAAGCGACACGGTCAACATCCTCATGGTGGATGATCAGCCATCCAAGCTGCTCAGCTATGAGGCTATCCTTGCCGACCTGGATGTGCGCCTGATCAAGGCGACCTCAGGGCGAGAAGCCCTGGAACACCTCCTCAAGACCGAGATCGCGATCGTCTTGATGGACGTGAGCATGCCGGAGATTGACGGGTTCGAGCTGGCGGCGATGATCCGCCAACACCCCCGCTACGCGAAGACGGCCATCATCTTCGTCTCGGCCGTGCGCCTGACCGATCTCGACCGGCTCAAAGGCTACGAAGTCGGCGCGGTGGACTACATTCCCGTCCCGGTCATCCCTGAAATTCTGCGCGCTAAAGTGAGCGCCTTCGCCGATCTCTTTCGTACGACGCGGCAATTGGAGCAGCTCAATCGCGAGCTGGAGCGGCGTGTCGAGGAGCGCACCGCCGCGCTGGAGGCGGCGACCGCACGCGAGCGTGAGGCCCGCCTCGCGGCGGAGGCCGCGACCCAGGTGCGTGACGACTTCCTCTCTGTGGCAGCCCACGAGCTGAAGACGCCGGTGACGGGTCTGCGGGCCATGGCACAGATTCTCGCCCGGAAGCTGCAGAAGGGCGACGTGCGCGGTCCCTCCTGGCTCAGCGACGGGCTGCGCACGATTGACCAGCAGGCTGACCGGCTCACCCGCCTGATCGGCCAACTGCTCGATGTCTCGCGGCTCGACCGCGATCCGCGGCCGCCGGAGCGGACGGCGACCGATCTGGCGGACCTGGCCGAGCGGCTCGTCGCCGCCTTCCGCGCGCGCACGAGCAAACATATCATCGTCCTGGCCGCCGACCCCAGCCTTATTGCCGAGGTCGATCCGGTGGGGATCGAGCAGGTGATGAGCAACCTGCTCGACAACGCCATCAAATACAGCCCGGACGGCGGCCAGATTGATGTCGAGGTGGGCCGCGCCGACGCCGAGCATGTCCGCCTCGCCGTGCGCGACCGCGGTATCGGCATACCACTGAAGAAGCGCGCCGAGATTTTCGGCCGCTTCTATCAGGCGCACGCGGAGGATCATCGCTCCGGGCTCGGCCTGGGGCTTTACATCAGCCGGCAGATCGTCGCGCTGCATGACGGCCAGATCGCTGCGGAGTTCCCCTCTGGTGGCGGTACGCGTTTCGTGGTGACGCTGCCGGTCGCGGCGCGGGTGCCTGCGTCTATTCCACAGACGTAGCGAGTGCGGAGACCTCTACGTGACACATGACGACCAGCGACCCATCCTCGTCGTGGACGACGATGAAATCATCTTGTCCACCCTCGCGCTCTTCCTGGCGGATGAGGGCTATGCCGTCGTGACCGCCGGCAACGGCCAGGAGGCGCTGGAGCGCGCGGCGCGGCAGCATCTCCAGCTCATCCTGCTGGATATGAAAATGCCGGTGATGGACGGCTGGGCGTTCGCCGCGGCCTACCGGGAACGACCGGGGCCGCACGCGCCGATCATCGTGATGACCGCCGCGCGGGACGCGCGCGGCCGCGCCGCCGAGATCGCCGCCGATGGCTGCCTCGCCAAGCCGTTCGATCTGGACCACCTGCTCGACCTCGTGCGCCGGTACGTCGCTCAGAGCTAGCCGTAGCAGCCGCCAGCCATTCCTTGCCCCCTCTTCTCTCCCCCTTCCATCACCACCCCTCTGCTGCACAAGCCAGAAGTCCTACCAGCGTTCAGTGTTGCGTTACCACTTGGGTACAGTAGCCCCACGTCAAACGCCGCCACCGGAGACGCGACCGGAGCGTTCCCGGCGGCCACTCGCGGGGTAAGGACGATCTCGGCGAGAACAGCGGCCGTGGCGGAGTGTGTGAGAAGTGACATGGGGGAGGAGTGAGACATGGCCTATCTGAGTCTGGCGCCGCGTGAGGATCGCTTCGTCGTGCCGCCCGGCACGGCGCGCATGGTGGCGTACGTGGCGATCCTGCTGGCCGCCATCCTCGGCATTACGACGCAGGTGCTGCATATCAGCTTTGCGTCGCCGCCGAAGCCCGCGCTGGGCACGCTGAGCTACCACTACCAGCGCGGCTACTATCTCGATCACGGCTGGCTCTGCTACGGCTGGTCCAGCGGCGCGTTCCACTGCACCGCCCACTGGCACTACGCCGGCAACACCGCCGTCTCCGACAATGTTGGCTGGGTGCCACGCCAGGCTGGCCTGCCCGCCGCCCCGGCCGGCAGCCTGGGCAAAGGCCCCGCCACTATGCCGGCCACTCAGGTGGCATATTCGACCGCCGGCCAGCCCTGCAAGAGCGCGACCATGTTCGTGCCTAACATCAGCCAGTGGACCGTCCCGCCCAGCTGCTACGCCAACGTCTATACGCCCAACCCGGCCAACTACGTCTACCGCTCCGGCTTCGGTTGGTGTAACTGGTGGCCGGAGGTGCTGCACCCGGCACAACCTGACATCCTCTGGGGCAGCCGCTACCATCGCTCCGGCGTGCCCACACCGGGCGCGGCGGTCGCCTTCGCTGGCGGCGTGCAGGGCGCGGACCTCGTCGGCCATTTCGCCCAGGTCGTCGGCGTCGCCCCTGGCGGCTCCTGGGTGCTGGTCAGCGAGATGAACTTCCTCTGGCGTGGCGCCGGCTTCGGCAAGGTCAACTACCGCTACATTCACGTCGGCCCCGGCGTCACCTTTATCACTGCCTAGCGTGCATCCGCTCGCCTGGCGGGTGACGCCACGCGGAGACACCCTCGCCCTGTGATGGGGTGGGGGTGTCGTCGTGATGGGGCTGGACACATCGGCTATAGTAGCAGCGGAACACCTCTCTGCGCGACTCACTTTGAACGCCCACTATTGGAGACCAGCGCCATCATGTCGAAGTCCTCCCACGGCAACCGCCGCGCCACACCGTCGAAGGCATCGAAGACGCCGGGCAGCTCGTCGCCGCGCCCCACCGCCGCCCGCCCGTCCGCCGGCAGCCCGTCCGCCGCCCGCCCCGCTCAGACCGCGAAGGCCACCTCCACGGCCTCTACGGCTCCCACGCGCGCCGCGAAGCCCTCCACACCATTGGCCTCACCGGCTTCATCGGCCACTCCGTCCACCAAATCCGCCCGGCCCGCCACGGCCGCTACAGCCGAGAGCGGCGGCACACGGCTGACCCCCTCGCGCCGCAAGGGACAGGCTCGCCCGCCGTGGTGGCAGCGCCCGCCCGTGCTTGGCGGCGTCGCCGCCGCGCTCGTGCTGCTCGTCGTCTTCGGCGTCGCGATCACGCATGCGCGGCCATCGGGCGCGCCCGCCGCCGCCGCGCGCCGCGCCCCCACGGCGACGGTCAAGGCCGCCGCGCCCGGCGCGACCAGCGCCGCCCGGCCCACCGCCACGGCCCGGCCGCAGCCTACGACTACCCCCGTGCCCATCAAGACGCCCACGCCCGTCACCTCTAACACGCCCTGCGGCAGTACGATTAAGATGGATGACTCCAGCTTCTCTGTCGTCTCCTGCACGGTCAAGCGTGGAGCGTCGCTGACGTTTGCCAACGTCGGCGCCAGCGAGACCCACATCATCTGCGGCGGACGGCTCCAGTCGTGCGAGGCCACGCCTGGCATCCCCGACGCCATGAACTTCCCCAAGGCCATCACGCTCCAGCCCGGCCAGAAGAGCACTGTCACCTTCACGCGGGACGGCGTCTACTCGATCACCTGCCTCGTCCACGACGGCATGGATATGTCCATCCGCGTTGCCGGCTGAGCCGGATTCCTCGCTTCCTCATCACGGTCCACTTTGCGCCGGGCCGCTGGGGTGTGCTATTTTACATCAGGTGCGTGTGGTGTCGGCAAGAGCAGGTGTCAGGGTGTGATGAATGATCAGGCATGAAGTCATTGTGCGCGTCAAGCCGGGTGTGAGCCGGGAGATCATCGAGCGGACGCTGCGCGAGGTGGGCGTTCTGTTGCTGGGCATCCCCGGTGTCGAGGGCGTGCGCTCCGGGACGAACAATGCTCCCTCGTATCGCCACGCGCTGCTGGTGGTGGACCTGGCGGATGAGGAGGCGCTGAACCACATGGTGCGCCACCAGCGCCACGCGCGCGCGGTGCAGCTCGTCCATCGGCTGGCCGAGTCTACGGCTGTCGGCAGCTACGCCGTCGGCTCATCGGAATATCGCGGCTAGCTCGCGGCTTTTGAGCGCCTTCCAGCGACCTTCAGCGCCCGGTCGGGATGGTCTTCCCTTCTGGGCGCTTCTTGATGCTTTGATGCCTCCCTCCCCGCTCAATCAATTCGCCAGCTCGGTGCGCGCCGTGCGCAGGTGTTGCGCGATGGCGGCCGGCTCGTCGCCGGCCAGGGCCATCGTCTTCAGGTCGGACAAGACCTTGGCCCACTGGGGCGCGTGGGCGGTGTAGCGCGTGTCGCGGGCGATCAGCTCCTGGAAGATGTGAACTTCGAGCTGCTGCCAGGTCGAGCGGTCGCGCCCGTCGCCGCCCTCCTCCTCGCCCAAATCCCACTCAGTATCGCGCGTGCCGTCGTGGATGCGCACCGTCAGCGCGTCGTAGTACTGCCGCAGAATCTCTTCCAGCCGTGCCTTGTCATACGCGCCCTGGTCGAAGCCGAGCACGCCCGTCAGGCTGAGATCGATCACCGGCTCCAGCGGCGACGCGGCCAGCTTGTCTACGTCCTCACGCACCCAGCCGGCGGCCTTCACATCGAGCCGCTCGTACAGCGCCGTCGGGTCCACCACGCCGTCTACACGCAGCGTATGGCGGATGAACGGCCGGCGCGGATTGATGACATGCTCGACGATGTGCCGCGGCGCGCCCGCCGGGACGTCCGTCGCCACCCGCGCGACGTAGTAGCCGCGCTCCCAGGCGCTCTCCTCCGCACCCCAGGTCTCCGTCGAGCCGGGATTGTAGAGCCATTCGTCGCGCACGTACTGCTTGTGGATGTGCCCCAGCGCGACGTAATCCACCAGCCCGCGCAGCGGCTGGAACTGCTCGTACGCCGGCAGCCCGTGCATCTGCGGCACGATTCCTTCGACGCCGGTGTGCATCATCAGCACACGGTAGGTCACACCTTCCGCCTGCTCGCGCTCGCGCGCCGCCGCCAACTCGCCGGCGAAGTTCTCCATCACCCGCACTGTGCTGGTGCCGTACCACGGCAGCCCGTAGACGCGCAGCCGCTCGCCGCCGGTCGCACTGCCGGACACGGTGGACGCGCTGGTCAGGTCGTAGTAGGCGCCACGCATGGCCTCGGCATCCCAGGGGGTGAGCTGGGGCACGCCGTCTTCCACCAGCGGATTGAGCAGGATCAGCAGCTTCTGCCAGCAGAGGAATTGCAGCCACGAGACGCCGTCGCGGTAATAGCTGCGGTCGTGGTTGCCTTCGATGGCGATGGCGGGGATGCCGGCGGCCTGGAGCCGCTGCAATCCCTCTTGCGCCTGCATCAGCGTGAGGGCGTCAATGGCGCGCTTGTTGAAGAGGTCGCCGGCGATGATGAAGCAGTCGGCACGCTGCGCGACGGCGGCATCCACCACGGCGAGGAAGGCGCGGGCGAAGTCGTTGAAGCGTTCCTTCAGGCCGTACTGCTCGTAGCCGAGGTGGTTGTCGGCGGTGTGGACGAAGGTGGCGCGCATGGCGGCTGGCTCCTTTGGAGAGGCTGAGCCAAGCATCGCTTGGCGGCGGGCGGCTGATTCGCCTTCCCATTCCAGCACATCTCCGCCGAAGCGGAAAGGCGGATGGGAAGGCTGGCGGTTGAAACCGCGCCTGAAGGCCTGGAGGCCACAAAACCGACCTTCGTCGGTTGAGGAGAACGGTGGGCGGCAATGTTGACTGGCGTGGTGAACATTGCCGTTTTTGCCGCTTTTTGGCCGCGTGTCGGGGGTGGTCTCCTCGCGGATACCGCATTCAAGCCGTGTGGCACGATTCGACAACTTGACGTTTCACGTTATGGGTGGCAAAAGTGGCAACACCGCAGCAAAAAGTGGCAACGGATGGCACGGTGGGTGGCAAAAACGGCAATGTTGTGAGCGGTTCCGACCACATCCATGTTGCCATCTTTCCGGTTGCCATCAGGATGAGATGGGTGGATTTGCCACGGTACGCGGTTGTTCAAGGTGCTTGCGGTGTTGGGTGGCGCCACGGCAGTAGAACTAAGTTACCATGAAAGATGGGAGTTGTCAAGGCGTGGGGTGCGGGCGAAAGCAGGATGCGCGAGTGATCGTTCGCGGCGCGCGGCGGGGAACAGCCAGCGGGGAACAGCCAGTGGGGAACAGCCAGCGGGGAACAGCCAGTGGGGAACAGCCAGCGGTTGAAACCGCGCCTGAGGGCTACGCCACAAAACCGGCCTACGCCGGTTTGGGAGAGCGCGCCAGCCAGCATGCGCGAAGCGCACGGTGATTGGCGCGCTCCATCCATCCATTCGCTCACGTCATCCGGCGATCAGCGTCCCATCCGCCGCGTAGTTCAGGATCACCAGCTCTGTCACGGGGCCACGGCGGTCGGCGCGTGAATTGATCGCCCGATTGGCCGTCACACGCTCGATGCGGAAGCTCGCGTACAGCTCGCGGATGAGAGGCGTGTCGGAATTGCTCTGCATGAGGTGGCAGCCAGCGGCATGCAGCCGCCGGAACGCCCGCGCCAGCCGCTCTTGCTCGCGCGCGTCGAAGGGGCGGTCTGTATACGAGGTGAAGACCGCGGTCGTGCTGCTGGGGTGGTACGGCGGATCGAAGTACACGAAGTCGCCTGGCCCGGCGTCCGCCAGCACTGCTTCGTAATCGCCGAGCGCCAGCCGCGCCGGCCGCAGGGCCGCGCTCGCCGCGCGCAGATTCGGCTCGTCGCAGATCGTGAGGCTCTTGTGTCGCCCGATCGGCACGTTGAACTGTCCGCGGCTGTTCACGCGGTACAGGCCGTTGTAGCAGGTCTTGTTGAGGTAGATCAGCCGCGCCGCCCGCTCCACCGCCGTCAGGCTCCCCGGCGCCAGCGCCCGCACCGCGTAGTAGTGCGGCGCGTCGTGGGCGGCCGCATGCGCTCGCAGCGCCGCGATCAGCGCGTCCGGCGCATCGCGTACGACAGTATAGAGGTTGATCAGCTCGGCGTTGGTATCGGAGAGCGTGGAGCACGGATGCTGGAGCGCGAAGAACAGCGCGGCGCCGCCTACGAACGGCTCGAAGTAGCGGCGAATCTGCTCGCGTGGCGGCAGCAGACTCGCCAGCACGGCGAGCAGTTGCGCCTTCCCGCCCGCCCACTTGATGATTGGCCGCACGTCTATACGGCGCTCAATCGCCGCGATGTCCGCTACGCGCTTCATAATACCTTCACCATATATCGGGATGGCCGGCGGTTGAAACCGCGCCTGAGGGCTACGCCACCAAACCGGCCGTCGCCGGTTGGGGAGACCACCCCATGCGTCGATCCGTTGTTCCAGGTATCGATCATACACAAATCCTGTCACTCACTGTCGCCGCAGCTTGCCAGGGTCCGTCGCAAAGAGCATGATGTAGCCACATTCGAGACATACTTGGGCAATGACATGCGATGAGCGTGGAAACAGCAACCTATCCGGCGAGGGTACGGTGACGAAAATATCACGGTATGATGACATCTCCCTGGACTCATCTCACCCTGGCAGAGTGGACAGTGCCGGCCTTCCCAGCTCTCATGCGACTGCATACGACAGTTCCTCCATAGGGCAACGAAAATGGAGTATTGCTCAGTAATACATCGTGCGTGTGCGGTGGTAGGGCCGCTCGTCCGGCGCTTTGGTCTGGCTCTCGGCCCAGAGGCGGTAGTCTATCGCGGCGGGTGTGCGCTGGATGTCGCGCTCGGCCAGCGCGCGGCGTAGCAGCTCCACTGCCCAGACGGTCGCGGCGCGAATCGCGATCTCCTCTTCGGAGCCGGCCGCGATGGGCGCGTACGCGTCCACCCTGGCGGCCAGCTCCGGCGCGTAGACCAGCGCGCCTGCATGGCGCAGCAGTTGCGGCAGCTTGTAGTCCGCGAAGGCAGTGAGCTGATCGAGGTCAGTGAACGCGCCCCACGATACGCCGCCAAACGCCGCGTTGAGGTCGGCCACGCAGATCTGCGCGCGCTTCAGGAAGGGTATCGGCTGGCCGCGCCAGTGTGTCACGTCGTGGAAGGACGGGAACTCGCGCGCCAGCAGCCAGGCGAGGGCCACGGCGCTGCCTGAGACGCTCTCGATGGCGTTGGTGAACTCTGCGCCGTAGGTGGCGCAGAGCACGCGCCCGACCTCGCGCACGTTCGCCAGCCGCGCCTCGAACAGCGGAATCTCGGCCGCTTCCGGCGGGTAGCGCAGGATGTCGCGTAGATCATCGCTGTCAATCTGCGCCAGATAGGTCGCGTCCCACAGCGGCCGCCCCTGCTCCACCGCGCGCGTCAGCGCCGCCGCCAGCGCGGCATAGCCGTCGTACGAGTCGCCGCGCCACTCCACGCGCCAGCGCGGCGCGCCCACATCCGGCCAGAAGCAGAAGTTGAGGGCGTCCAGCAGCAGCACCCAGTTCGCCGTGCGCGGTGTGCCATCCGTGAAGTGCAGCGCGTCCAGCCCGGCCTGCTCCGGCCAGGGGTCTCTCGCCCAGCGCGCCGCCAGCCCATCCAGCGCGCCGTGGTCGAGCCGCACCAGCCGCGTCGCGCGCACCACGTCCGCTGTCGCGCTCAGCACGCCCAGCCGATCCTGGGCGGGAAGCGTGACGATTGCGGGGATATCTGGATCGGGTGAATCGGGCGCGCTCATGGGAATCGCTCCTTTCGGAGAGCCGGGCAGGCGCCGCGCGGGCGGGATAGCCGGCGATTGATGGAGTTTGCCCATTTCAGACGGACACACCGCCCGCACCGGCCGGCGGTTCAAACCGCGCCTGGAGGGCCTCCGGCCGCGAAGTCCACCGGCGTGGACTCAGAATCGGCGATGTGTCCGTCGTGTTTGTGAAGGAGTGTCATGCTGGGACGCCGGCAAATGGCAACACCTCTAGTCTACGCCGGGATCAGGCGCGGCTCCAACTTACAGGAAGCGGCTCAGGTAGGTGTGCAGGCGCGTGGTGTCCGTCGTCGCCGCCGTGATCCCTTGCCGCAGCTGGTCGATCATCTCCGCATCGGCCGGCTCGCGCGCCTGGAGCAGGCGCGCCTGCCGCTCCACGCGCGCCTCCGCGGCGCCGATGCGCTCGACCAGCGACCGCGCCTGCTGGATGGCCTGTAAGATGCCCATGCGCAGTTGCTCAAGGTTGTAGGCGAGCGGGGCGAGCCGGCGCAACTGCCGCGCCGGCGGCGGATGGTGCAGGTTGGCCCGCGCCAGATCGGTGATGTACTCGCTCAACACGGCCACTTCCTGTTCCAGCGCGCCCAGGTTCGCCGCCGAGAGGGTGGTGCGGGCGAGGCGGTCCAGCGTCAGGTTCAGGCTGACGGCGAGCTGCAAGAGCGGGTCGCCGGGCCGGGTGGGCGCGCGGGCGCTCAGATCGCCGTTCGCCACGCGCGCATGCACCTGCTGGATGGCGGCGATTGCCTCTTCGAGCGCGCGCTTCTGCTCCGCCACCACGGCGTACGCCCGCTCCACGTCGGCCGTGCGGTCGGCCTCCGCCAGCGCCCGCGCGACGCTGCGCGCCGCCAGCCAGGAGATCACCGCCACGACGGCCGTCAGCACGAGCGGATAGATCGCCACCGGAGAGACGCGCAGGAACGAGGGGAGATCGGACGGCAGGTAGGTGTCCAGGCTCGCGCCATGCTCTGCCAGGCCGAGGTCGAGCACGATGAAGCCGGCGCTCGCCACCCAGAGCAACACCGTTACGCGGCTCGCCAGCAGAACGCCCGCGATGATCAGCGGGATCACCAGCAGATCGTAGCCGGCCAGGTCTTCGAAGCCGATCTTGCCGCTGGGCGTGGCAAGCTGCGAGCCTGCGATTGCCAGCGCCAGCCCAATCGTGTAGAGCGCCGCCGCCGCCGCTACTCGCCCCTGGCGGTTCAGCACGATGCTCACCAGCAGCACGGCGGCGAAGAGCGCCACGCCGAGCAGCGTGCCGGGATCGAGCACTGGGAAGAAGCCGCGCGGCGTGAGCAGCGCCGTCAGGATGACCGCCGTCAATTGCAGGGTGCTGAGCAGGCGGCTGCGGCGCAGATATTCGCGCTCGCGCGCCGTCAGCCGGGCGGCCGTTGGTCGCGGCGTCGTCAGGCTCAGCCAGAGGTCCCACAGGCCGGATTGTCGTTCTGGCTGCCCAAGCAGATCGGGAACGGGGGCGTGCCCGGCGATGTTTTCAGAGAAGCTGGGGTGAGCAAGCTGTGGCTCAGACAGGCGCGGATGCATAAGCGATATCCCCCTCACACACTCAACCCCATGATGCGCGGCTCGACCAAAGACCCTGCCAGGCGGCGCTGGCTTCAGTTGCAACGTCCGGCAGGTATGCTCCCTATGGTAACACTGGCCGCAACCATCCAGACGTTAGCCTGCCGCACAACCGCCCAGGGCCGTGACTGTGCGCGTGGAGACGCGGGTCGGCGGTTCACACCGCGCTTGGAGGGCCTGACGGCCGCGACATCCACCGGCGCGGACTCGGATGCGCCCAGGGTGTCTTGTCCAAAGCGCGCATGAACTGATACAGATTCTCCCATCCTCCTCCGTGTGCCTCTGTGTCCTCCGAGGTAATTCTCAGTCCTCCGCCGTGCTACACTGGCACCGCAACCGCCACACCAACCAGGAAATGGAGAGTAGCGCCTATGCCCCGCCCGCTCACCCCAGAGACCCTCGTGTACGGCCTGGCCGCCGCCGGCGACCCCCAGCTCTCCCCCGATGGCTCGCGCGTGCTCTACACGCTCGCCGCCGCCGACCGCGGCTCGAAGAAGCAATCCAGCCAGCTCTGGATGTGTGGCGTGGACGGCGCTGACCCGCGCCAGATCACGCAAGGCGGCGAGCGCAACGGCTCCGGCCGCTGGTCGCCGGACGGCCGCGCCATCGCCTTCGTCTCCGACCGTGTGAAGAAGAGCGGCCTCTTCGTGCTGCCGGCGGATGGCGCCGGAGAGGGGCGCGAGCTGGCGCGCCACGCGCAGCCGATCACCTTCCTCGCCTGGTCGCCCGACGGCAGCCAGATCGCCTACACCACCGCCTTCGACCCCGACAACCCCGATGAGATCGATCCGCCCGAAGGCGCGGCCCCGCCGGTACGCGTCACCCGCCGCATTGACTACAAGCAGGACACGCGCGGCTATCTGAACGACGTGCGCTCGCAGGTCTACCTCGTGGACACCGCCACCGGCGATGTGCGCCGCCTCACCAGCGCGCCCGCGGATCACTTCTATCCGCGGTGGTCGCCAGATGGCCGCTGGCTCGCCGCGCTCGTCCCCAACCGCAATGGGCTGCACTCCCAGCTTGCCCTGATCGAAGCGCGCTCCGGCGAGACACGCCTCGTTGGCCCGGTGGACGGTGAGATCGCCGTCTGGGCCTGGTCGCCGGACAGCGCGCGCATCCTCTTCGCCGGCGACACCACCCAGACCTACCAGAGCGACTTCTTCCTCTACGACACGGCTTCCGGCGCCATGCGCCGCCTCACCGATGACCTCGCCTGCCTGCCAGACGCCGGCTTCGCTCCCGTCATGCCGCCCGCCCAGCCCGTCTGGCTTGATGACCACACCGCCCTCTTCCATGCCATGCGCGCCGGACGCAGTGGCCTCTACACCATCAACACCGAGACCGCCGCCATCAGCGAGATCGCCAGTTGGGACGCGGTGCACGCTGGACTCAGCGCCGATGCCGGCGCGCGCCACATCGCCCAGGGCCGCGCCGACCTCGGCACGATTGGCGAGATCGCCGTCTACGACCGCGAGACCGGCGCGACGACGATCATCACGCGGTACAACGCCGAGGCGCTGCGTGACGCGCCGCCCGCGCAGTGGGAGCGGCTGGACGTGACGCGCCCCGACGGCCTCAGCGTTGAGGCGTGGCTGCTCAAGCCGCCCGATTTCGATCCCGCGAAGCAGTATCCCGTGGTGCTCGACGTTCACGGCGGCCCCAACGGCTTCTATGGCTACGCCTTCAACCTGGTGCAGCAGTGCCTCGCCAGCCACGGCTTCCTGGTGGTCTACTCGAACCCGCGCGGCTCCGGCTCCTATGGCCGCGACTTCACGATGCGCGTGATCGAGGACTGGGGCGGCGCGGACTGCGCGGATCTGATGGCCGTGGTGGACGCCGTGCAACAGCGGCCATACGCCGACGCGGCGCGCACCGGCATCTATGGCTACTCGTATGGCGGCTACATGACGGCCTGGTCCATCGGCCAGACCGACCGCTTCGCCGCCGCCGTCTGCGGCGCCCCGGTCTTCGACTGCGAATCGTTCTACGGTACGTCGGACATCGGCCACGTCTTCGGCGCGCAGCACTTCGGCGGCACGCCCCACGAGCGCCGCGAGTGGTACGCCGCGCACTCGCCCTCCACCTACGCCCACCGCGCCAAGACGCCTACCCTGATCCTGCATGGTGAGGCGGACGACCGCTGCCCCATCGGCCAGGGCGAGCAGCTCTTCACCGCGCTGCACCAGAACGGCTGTGAGGTCGAGTTCGCCCGCTACCCCGGCGGCTCGCACCTCTTCCTGCGCGTCGGCCCGCCCACCCACCGCGAAGACTTCCTCGCGCGCACGCTGGCCTGGTTCCAATCCCATCTGGGCGGGCCGGCCTGACGCTGAAAGTGAGATGGCCTGGGCGTACCCAACGTGCCCGCTCAGCCGTCTCATCTAATGGAAGCTCTGCCTGGCGCGGTCGCACCCGCCGGGTGGTCGCCTCCATCGCGAACATTGTAGACAGTTCCCCTAAGAGGAGAAACGCAACCGTGGTGCGTACCCCCACCTACGCTGAGCGCATCGTCGCTGAGCTGATCGGCACTTTCCTGCTGACCTTCGTCGGCGGCGGCACCGCGGCGGCGGCGGCAATCGCCCTGGCGCACGCCAAACAGACATCCACATCCGCCTCCGCCGATCTAGTGCTCGTGGCGCTGGCCCACGGCCTGATCCTGTTCATCATCGTGCTGACCATCGGCAAAGTCTCCGGCGCGCACGTCAACCCGGCCGTCACCATCGGCCTGGCCGCCATCGGCCGCTTCCCCTGGACCGAGGTGATCGGCTATCTCGTCGGTCAGGTGATCGGCGCGGTGGCCGGGGCCGCCGCCATCCTGATCGTCTACGGCGCCGATGCCGCCAAGCTCGGCCACCTCGGCGGGCCCGCGCTCGCCGTCAACACCAGCCTCTTGCAGGGCTTCCTGATCGAAGGGATCGGCGCGGGCATCCTCGTCTTCGCCATCGTCGGCACCGCCGTGGATGCCCGTTCCCCCGCCGGCTGGGCCGGCCTCACCATCGGCCTCGCCCTTGGCGCGATCATCATGTTCCTTGGCCCTGCCTCCGGCGCCACCGTCAACCCCGCGCGCGCCTTCGGCCCCGACATCGTGAGCGTCTTCTTCGGCGTCAACGTGGACTGGGTCCAGTTTATCGTCGCCTATCTGCTCGGTCCGATTGCCGGCGGCATCGGCGCGGCCGCGCTATACGCCTACGTCGCGCACCTGCCGCGCCTGAAACGCTAGATGCATAAGCGATGCTAAATGCCAGACGCAACAAACATTTAGCGGCGCTTGGCATAGCCCTTGCGGGTATACGCCTCCGTCACGGTCGCGCCGGCTGTTCTCGGCGGGCTGGTGAGCAGGTGGACGATGCCCCGGCCGGGCGGCTTCCGGCGGATCGTCGCTCGCCTCCATGGGCAGGGTGAGGTGTACCTCGCCCGCGAGTAGGCTGTTTTCTACTCGCCCATTGCCACTTTGGGGAGTGAGCGGTTCTTCACTTCCCGCGCGAAGATGGGGCAGGCACGTGCCTGCCCCTTTCGCGTACACGGCCCTGGCTGGCTGGCGATTGATGGCGTCCGCCCGATGCGCTGGTTGGGCAGTGCTGGCGCCTCGACGCGCGCTCAGCAGTCGAACACCGACCAGCAGATGGCGTTCCGCAACCGCTGGTCGTCGAGGACGAGCGCGCGAATCGCCTCTGGGAGCTGGTCGCGCTGCCACCGGCACTCGCGTCGCCCCGCGCGCTCGCTCTCTCCTTCCGGCGCGGCGGCACGTGCGGCTTTGATCGCATAGGCGGCCGCACCAAGCTCGTGCGCGGCGACGTGCGCGACGGCCGCGGCCTGGCCGGCAGCGTGCGCGGCATGCCGTGCCGCCCCACTCAGGTCTCTGGCCGCGGCGTTTGCATGGCCGGCCGCCGTGCGCGCCTGAGACATCATGATCTCGCCACGCACCCAGGCGCGGGCCCGCTCGATCGCCTGACGCGGTCGTGGGTCCTCAGGCTGAACCGACTCGAAGTGGTCAAGGACGTGCTCCGCGCACGCTGCCGCCCACAGGGCGAGGAGCTGGTGATCCGCATCGGTGAGGGTCCCACCGCGGCGGATCGTCACGAAACGCGGGTCGCGGTCTTTCGGTAGGATCACACCCAGCATCCCTTCCGCTCGCATCCTGCTCGCATCTGCCCAACGGCCGGCGCTCAACCGCAGGCTGAATAATACGTTACAGACCGTCACGGCTGGCCGCTTCTTGAAGGCGCTGGGCAGGGCGGCGCTGAAGTTCTTGGTGCTGGCGCCCTTCCCGCCGTCGGGCACCACATCGCTGTCCGGGGCGTGCACCAGCACGTTGATGGGAGCGGATATACTCCTGGCAGTGGGCACGCAGCAGCGCCGCCTGCTCCGGCGTCGGATACAGCCGGACGGGTATCGTCGTTTTCAGCTCACGCCCAGCGAGATCGTCCATGCCGAGAGTCTACCCAAGGACCACCCTGAGCGCAAGTCGGAAGGGCCATGCATCCCCCGGCTGAAGCCGAGGGGCTTTCTGGCCCCTTTTCTGTAAAAACTATCAGCGTCGCACGTGATCATCAAGCCGTCCGCCGGCCATGAATGGCCGCGATCCCCACCATGGGAATAGATCAGCGATGTCCGCGACCGCCATGCTGAGCAACAGCGCGCACCGCGTCTGGCCGCTGCCGCGCGGCCCCTGGATCATGCGCCAGACCTGGCATGAGCTGCTTTTCGCCCACTGGCCGCTCGATCCCGCCATCCTCGCCGCGCGCATCGCGCCTGGATTGACGCTGGACACCTTCGACGGCCGCGCTTACCTGGGCGTCATCCCCTTCCGCATGAGCGATGTCGCTCCGCGCGCCGTTCCCGCCATTCCCTGGCTCTCCGCCTTCGCCGAGATGAACGTGCGCACGTACGTCATCCGCGACGGCATCCCCGGCGTCTGGTTCTTCAGCCTGGACGCCGCCAACCCCGTCGCCGTGGCGCTCGCCCGCGCGCTCTTCTTCCTGCCCTACTTCACCGCGCGCATGCGCTGTATCCGCGAGGGTGACGCCATCCACTACGCCAGCCGGCGCACGCGGGGCCACGACGCGCGCACCGCCGCCTTCGCCGCCACCTACCGGCCTATCGGTCCCGTCTACCACTCCGCGCCCGGCCGGCTCGACCACTGGCTCACCGAACGCTACTGCCTGTACGCCGCCAGCCCGCGCGGCGCGCTCTATCGCTGCGACATCCACCACGCCCAATGGCCGCTCCAGCCGGCTGCCGCCGAGATTACGCGGAACACGATGGCCGCGGCAGCGGGATTCACCCTCCCCGACACGCCGCCGCACCTGCGCTACGCCGCGCGGCAGGATGTGCTGGTCTGGGCGCCGCATCGCGTCGGATAGCCTGCCTCCGCGTTCCCCGCACCGCTATGGCTCGATTGCGATGCGGTGTTCGTCCACGCGCTCGCCTGTGATCAGGAAGGCGCGCACGATGGGGTGGTCACGCGCGGCCAGCGAGAAGATGATGTAGTAGGCGCCGGGCCAGTTGGCCGACCAGTAGACATCGTGCTCGGAGGGGTAGGCCGGCGAGTCGGGGTGTGAGTGATAGTACGAGAGCATCTCCCAGCCGTGCGCCTCCAGCTCGCCCCAGATCGCCAGCACCGCTTCCGGCGCGATCTCGGAGAAGACACGCGGCGTGGCCGCGGCGTTCTCCGCCGGGAAGTGCGCCGTCACGCGGCTCGCCGCGCCCGCCAGGATGCCGCAGGCCTCGTCTGGATAGCCCGCCGCGACGTGCGCCAGCATCGCGGCCAGCACGGCCCGCGGCAGCGCCAGCGTCCCCGCCGCGTCCTCGTCGCGCAGGTCCGGGCTGACACGCAGCCGCTCCAGATCGTCGCGATCGTCGCGATCGTCGCGATCGTCGCGATCGTCGCGATCGTCCATGTCGTCCTGGCTTCCCACAGGCCGCTCCTTCCGTTGTTCATCCAGCATCGTTGGCGCAGGTCATGGCCGCGAGGGAGCATGCCGCGTGCCGTACAGCGCCACGTCCCGCCGTGTCCAGCCGTGCCACTGGCCGGCGCGCGTTATCATCCCATACGAATGAGGGCCATCCTCCGATCATCGTATACTGACCGGCGGCGAAGGACCGCCACGTGCGAGAAGGAGAGCAGCAGCATGCGTATCGCCATCGGCCTGCCGAACACCATTCCGGGTATCTCCGGCGAGGCCATCCTCGACTGGGCGCGCCGCGCCGACGCCGGCCCATTCTCCAGCCTCGCCAGCCTCGACCGGCTGGTCTACCCCAACTACGAGCCGCTGATCACGCTGACGGCCGCCGCCGCCGTCACCACGCGCGTCCGCCTCATGACCACCGTGTTGCTGGCGCCGCTACGCGATACGGCGATCTTCGCCAAGCAGGCCGCCAGCCTCGACGCGCTCTCCGGCGGCCGGCTGACGCTCGGCCTGGGCGTGGGCGGGCGCGAGGACGACTTCCAGGCCGCCGGGGTGGACTTCCACACGCGCGGCCGGCGTTTCGCGGAGCAGCTCGAAGGCATGCGCCGCGTCTGGGCTGGTGAGCCGCTGGTCGAGGGCATCGGCCCCATTGGTCCCGTGCCCGCGCGCCAGGGCGGGCCGGAGGTGCTGATCGGCGGCCAAACCCCTAAGGCCCTGAGCCGCGCCGCGCGCTGGGGCGAGGGCTACATCGCCGGCGGCGCCGCGCCCGAACAGGCGCGCCAGGGCTATCAGGTGGTCGAGGCGGCGTGGAAGGAGGCCGGCCGGCCGGGCAAGCCGCGCTTCGTCGGCGCATCGTACTACGGCCTGGGCGAGGATGCCCGCGAGCGCGCCGGCCACTACATCCGCGACTACTATACCTTCCTCGGTCCAGTGGTCGACGCCTTCGTCGGCTCGCTGCCCGCCACGCCCGACGCGATCACGGCCACCATCCAGGCGTTCGCGGATGTCGGCGCGGACGAGATGGTCTTCTGGCCCTGCATCCCCGATCTCGACCAGGTGGACCGCCTCGCCGCGCTCGTGCCCTGAGACGGTGGTCCGGCGAATCCGCACATTCCCTGTCCTGTGAGGTCCGCCACAGCGCACACATTTCCCGCCGCACGTATAATGTGGGCGGCTGGGATGAGCGGGGGCGCGTGCCGTGTACGGCGCGTGTGCGCGGCGGTGTGGCGCTCGGCGGAGGGACGATGGACGAGTTGGTGGGGCAGAGCCTCGGGCAGTACGAGGTCCGGGGGCTGATCGGCCAGGGCGGCATGGCGCGTGTCTACAAGGGCTATCAGAAGTCCCTGGCGCGCGACGTTGCCATCAAGGCGATCCCGACGCAGGTGGACGACCGGCGCGACAACGAGTTCGCGCAGCGTTTCACCACGGAGGCGCGGCTGATCGCGCGGCTGACGCACCCCAACATCGTGACGGTCCATGATTACGGTGAGGACGAGGGCTGGGCCTTCATCGTGATGGAGTATATCGGCGGCGGCACCCTGCGCGACCGCATCATGCGCGCGGACACAGAGCGGCGGCGCATGGACCTCGCGCTGGCGCTTGAGCTGCTGGCGCAGGCGGCGCTGGCGCTGGAATGCGCGCACGACAACGGCGTGGTGCATCGGGATGTGAAGCCAGCGAACATGCTGCTGCGCACCGAGGAACATCTGCTGCTCTCGGACTTCGGCATCGCGGCGATCCTGGAGGCGAACCGCGCATTCACGCGCAGCGGCGCGAACATCGGCACGCCGCAATACATGGCGCCGGAGCAGGGGATGCCCAATGGCGTGATTGACGCGCGCACGGACATCTACGCCCTGGGCACGGTGCTGTTTCAGTGCGTGACGGGGCAACTGCCGTTCATGGCGGACGCGCCGATGGGCATCGTGTTCAAGCACATGCACGATCAGGTGCCGCGGCCGGCGGCGCTGGTGCCGGGCCTGCCGCCGCGGGTGGAGCATATCATCCTGCGTGCGATGGAGAAGAACCCGAACGCGCGCTTCCAGCGCGCGCGCGAGATGGCCGACCAACTGCGCGAGGCGGCGCTGGAGGTGCGGCGAGGCGGCGGCGGGCGCGCCGCGCAGCCGACGGTGCGGCGCGAGGGAGCGCCGGCGCCGCTTCCGGCCCCGGCGCGCGGCATACCGGGTGCGCCGGGCACCTGCCTGCGCTGCGGCGCGGGCAACGATCCGCGGAATCGCTTCTGCACGACCTGCGGTTACGACCTCTCCGGCAGCCGCGCGCAATCCGACCGCTACTTGACGCCAGGCGGCGTGCCGCTGCGCTGCCGCATCGTGCTGCGCAACGGGCCGCTGGCGGGGCAGGCGTTCCTGCTGCATCAGGATGTGACGACGCTGGGGCGTGGCGCGGGCAACGACGTGACGATCCCCGATGGCACGATCTCACGCGCGCACGCGCGGCTGTTCTTCGCCAAGCGCCAATGGCTGATCGAAGACCTGGGCAGCTCGAACGGCACGTTCGTGAACGGCCAGCGCGTGGCGGGCCGGCCGGTGCCGCTCAAGCACGGCGACGAGCTGCGTCTGGGCGACGACTTCCTGCTCTTCGAACTGGTGGGATGAGGAGGAGTTCGCCACAGAGGACACGGAGGAACACGGAGGGCAGAAGGAGGGGGAGGGAGAAGGACGAGAACGAATACAGAGGATAGGGCGGTTCACGGAGGAGAATAAGGGTGCCGCTCAGGAGGCGGGAGCCGGGATGCGGATTCCTTGTGCTCAGTGGGGAAGTTGGTCCGGTCTCCAGAGCGAGAGGATCGTGACATCTAGCCCTCCCTCCGCCAGCAGCAGGCGTGAGCTATCGGGCGACCAATGGAGTGGAGCGAACACGGTCTCAGCTCCCAGGCCCGCGGCGCGGGCGGAGGGGTGGAGCGTACCCACGATCTTGCCGGTGGCGCAGTCGTAGATGAGCACCGCGCTATGGGCGGGATCGGCGGGCCGGGTGGCGGCGCGATGTACGGCGAGCCAGCGCCCGTTCGGACTCCAGGCGACATCCACACGCTGGGACGCTGGATCGAAGATGTCGGCCGGCATGCCGGAGAGCACCTGCTGGAGGCCGGCGTCGCGCACCGGCAGCAGCGGCGCTTGATCCTGCTTCTGATCCTTCAGGGTCTGCTCCGTGGGAATGGCCCGCCCTGCTGGTTGCAGGCGCCCGTGGAACGCGACATCATCGATCAGATAGCGCCCATCGGGCGACCAGGCGGCGAATTCATGCTCCTGGAAGGTGTAGACGCCGGGTGTTTCCAGCACTGAGCCAGAGGCCGATGTGGTCGTAGGCGAGATGAGCGCCAACGACACAATGCCGCCTTGCCAGATGGCGAACGAGACACCGCCGCTGGGGTTGCCCACGGACGCTGGCGGCGGTGCGTCAGGCGCCGACGCGATGCTCAGCGGCGTCTCCCCGGCCAGCAGTCCCCCGCTCTGCCACGTATAGCGCAGCGCCGGCGGGAAGGAAAGATCGCGGGTCGGGCCGATCATCGCCGGCGGCACGGCGACCGGCTTCCCGGCGGTGAGATCCCATTCGGTGTAGATCGCCATCCTGGCGCCCGGCGGCGCGGTGATGGCGTGCGCATCCGTACCGGGCACGTCGGAGAGGTAGACGCCGGCGTAGAACGTGGTAGGCACCAGCGGCGTGCCATCGCCCGCTACGCCGGTGGGCAGTCCTGAGGGTACGAACGCCTGATAGGTGATCGCCAGGCGCTTGCCATCCGCCGACCAGAGGACATGGCGATACTGAATCGTAGCGGCCGGGGTGGCTCCCGCGACAGTGAGCTGCTGCCGCAGGGCATCGGGGATGGGGTAGAGCTGCCGCAACGCCGCGTCGGGCTTCAACTGCGACGCCAGCCCATGCCGCGTGTCATAGACGTTGACGAGGCCGGGAACAACGGCGCCAACTCCGAGCAGGCCCTGGGGGCAGCCATTGAGGTAGCCGAGCACGGCGATGCGCGTGCCGTCCGGCGACCACGCTACGTCTTGCGCGCAGGCCAGATTGTCGCCGCGCGGGCTGATCTCCGCGAGGCCGGGCGCCGCCGACGGTGTACCCGTCGGCGCCGTGCGCGCGAAGCGTGCGACCCCCGCGAGAATCCCGCCCGCCACGACGACGAGGGCCAGTGCGGAGAGCGCGATCCACTTCACGCGCATGCCGGGCGCGCGCGTCTTGCCCATCGGCGCGATGCTGTCGCCGTCCGCCTGAACATCCGCTGGCGTCCCGCGCGAGAGCTGGCTCAGCGCGTCGGCGCGGCGCCGGCGGGCCTGCTCAAGCTCCGCAGGATTCTCCGTGCGTGTCACGACATGTTCCGGCGTCTGTTTGGTATCATCATCCATTGGGCGGCTGACTCCTGAGCGACTTCGGGCGTGCGATATGGATACGCTGTGCCGTAGGGTGATAGCTGAAGGTCTGGTACGGCGCACTGTTGACGAATAAGCAATGGAGGGCGGACACCCGGCATTCATCGTCACCGAATGCCCGCCCAGATATGCTCTCGAATGCCTCATGGAGACGAGAGCTCGGCATCGGGTCTACGAGGTGCATATTGTGGAGATGCTGGTGTTGCCGAGCGTCGCCGTCGCCAGATCGGGGGCGTTGTTCGCGGCCGAGTTCGGACTCTGCACCGATGCGTTTCCGGTACTGCTTGTGCTGCTACTATGGTCCACGTTACATGAGAAATCAGTGATCGTGGCGGTCAGTGTCCCACTTGGCCCATGGGTCTCAGTAGCCACGGCGTAATAGGAGCACACATCCCCGAGCTGGGCGTCGTCGCGGCGGAATAGCTGAATCTCCAACGTGCCGCTCGAACCAACGGTAGTCGTCTTGGCATCCAGTTGCACGATGTCGAACACTTGGCAGTGATTGAACTGCGGGACAACGCTGGATGCGGCATGTGCCGCGCTGATTGGCGCGCCGCTGGTGAACGTGATCAGCGTTACAAGGACGCCCACCGCTGCCAATGGAAGCCGGTTCCAGAGCATCTTCCTCACGCTCAAATCCCTCCTGGCTATGCGTGAATAGCAGAAGTTGGTCACGACAGCCACTCTGCTTCACGAGAGCAAGACTACCTACCATAATTGAGACTTTCAATACGCATTTCGGAGTATTTATGCCCGCATCCCGCATCGCCGGTGACGGATGCGACCGAAATCCGTTTGGGGGTTGGTCAGGCAGGCGGGGCAAGGATTGTGTTGATGGTCTCAACTGAGCGCGGCGCAAGGGATTGATGCGGTCGGGGTTGGCCGCGACGCCGCGACGCCGTGACGTGGGCAGGTACAGGCCAGTATAGGCAAGGAGAGGCGCGGATGCCACATACGATTACGGTGACGCTGGACAATGAGGAGTATGACTGGCTGGCGGCGGCGAGCGCGCGTGGCGGGCACCCCGCCGAGGAGATCGCGCGAGCGGACAGGGGAGGCGAATGTGCAGCCGCCCACAGGCAGTGCCGAGGATGCGCGGTTCCGGCGGCGCGTGGCGCGCGACGTGGGCGGCTCCTTCGCCACCGGAGCGCCGGGCGCTTCGGATGAAGCCGATGAGCGCGGTGACGTCAGTCGCGCAGGATGAGGCTGAGGCAGGTGACGCTGGCCTCGGCCTTCTGGAACTCTGAGACGTCGAGCGGCTGCACGGTGAGGCCGCGCGCTTCGAGCAGCGCGCGTGTGCGCGGGCAGCCGGCGGGCAGGAAGGTGACGCCCGCCAGGGTGAGCGTGTCGGCGGCGAACGGCTCCTCCGGCGCGATGGGCAGCAGCTCGAGGCCGTCGCCTGTGAAGGCGGCGGTATCCAGCCAATCGGAATTGACCAGCAGGAAGGAACCGGAGCCAGCGTCGAGCGCGGTGCAGGCCGTCTTGAGGTGGAGGCAGCCGGTGACGGCGACGGCGCGCACGGCATAGCCATACGGATCGAGCAGGGCGGCGAGCTGGCGGATGCCCTCGGCGTTGGAGCGACCACCGACGCCGACGTAGAGCGTGCGGCCGGCGCGCACCACGTCGCCGCCGTCGAGTGTGGCGGGCGGCGTGAGACGCAGCAGCGGGCGATAGGGCTCAAGCGCGGCGGCGACCGTTGGAACCTCGGGGCGGCGGCTGGCGGCGCCGGGGATGGTGAGCACAGCCACCTCATCCAGCACGATGGCGGTATCCTCCACGAACGGCGCGTCGGGCAGATCGGGCGCGGGCGGCAGGCTGATCACGCGGGCGCCGCGCTGGGCGAGCGCCTGGACGTAGGCGGCGTGCTGCGCGAGCGCGAGGGGGATGTCAATCGGCTCGCGGGCGAGGTAGGTCAGCTCGCAGCGCGCGAGCGCGGCGGTTGGCGGACGGACGAGGGCGATGGTCATCGTATCTGCGCGGCGCGGATGCCCTGCCTTCAGGCGTGGGGGAAAGGCGCCGCCTCCTTTCAGCCGCGACCGGCCAGCGCGGGAACATTATAGAAGGCGGCGAAACCGGCGTAGCGCGCGCTGTCGCCCAGCTCTTCTTCGATTGCCATCAGGCGGTTGTACTTGGCGACGCGCTCGGAGCGCGCCGGGGCGCCAGTCTTGAGCTGGCCGGCGTTGGTGGCGACGACCAGATCGGCGATGGTGGTGTCCTCGGTCTCGCCAGAGCGGTGCGAGATCACGGCGCTGTAGCGGGCGCGCTCGGCCATTTGGATCGCGGCCAGCGTCTCGGTGAGCGTGCCGATCTGGTTGAGCTTGATCAAGATCGAGTTGGCGACGCCCTCGCGGATGCCGCGCGCCAGGCGCTCGGTGCTGGTGACGAAGATGTCGTCGCCGACGAGCTGCACGCGCCCGCCCAGGCGTTTGGTCAGCTCGGCCCAGCCCTGCCAGTCGTCCTCGGCCAGCCCGTCCTCGATGCTGATGATCGGATACGCGCCGATCCACTGTTCGTAGAGATCGATCATCTGGCTGGCGCTGAGGCTGCGACCCTCGCGGGCGAGCACGTATTTGCCGTTGTCGTAGAACTCGCTGGCGGCCGGGTCCAACCCCAGGCAGATGTCTTTGCCGGGCTGGTAGCCGGCGGTCTCGATGGCGGTGACGATCAGGTCCAGCGCGTCTTTGTTGGAGGCGAGCGAAGGGGCGAAGCCGCCCTCGTCACCGACGTTGGTATTCAGCTTGCGGTCGTGTAGCACCTGCTTCAGCGCGTGATACGTCTCGGCGGACCAGCGCACCGCCTCGGCGAAGGAGGGGGCGCCGACCGGCAGAATCATGAACTCCTGCAAATCGGTGGAGTTCTCAGCGTGCTTACCGCCGTTGAGGATGTTCATCATCGGCACGGGCAGCACGCGCGCCGAGGTGCCGCCGATGTAGCGGTAGAGTGGCAGCTCCAGAGTGGCGGCGGCGGCGCGGGCGACGGCCAGCGAGACGCCTAAGATGGCGTTGGCGCCGAGCTTGCCTTTGTTGGGCGTGGCGTCCATGGCGATCATCTGCTCGTCGAGCGCGACCTGATCGAGCGCGCTGAGGCCGGTGACGGCGTCTTGCAAGACCTCGTTGGCGTTGTTGACGGCAGTCAGCACACCCTTGCCGGCATAGCGGTTCTTGTCGCCGTCGCGCAGCTCGACCGCCTCATGCGCGCCGGTGGAGGCGCCGGAAGGGACGATGGCCGTGCCTTGCGCGCCGCCCATCAGCGTGACGGTGACCTCCACGGTGGGGTTGCCGCGCGAGTCGAGCACCTCGCGGGCGTAAATATCTTCGATAATGGTGGTGTCGCCGGAGCGGATCATGGGGCTAGCCTCCTCTATTCGGATGGACCGCCGCGGCGGCCAACGCCAGTACGGATGCGGGATGTTAGACGCGCGCTCCCAGCAAAAATTGTAGGCAGCGCGCGGAAGGAGCGTCAAGGCGAGCGAGGGGTACGAGAACGACCACAGAGGGACGCAGAGGGACGCAGAGGGACGCAGAGGGACGCAGAGGGACGCAGAGGAGGAGGAGAGTGAGATTTCTGGCGGTGCGGTGAGTGGATGAGCGGGTAGAGTGGATGGGAAGCGGCATTGTTCTTCCATTGTTCTTCCATTGTTCTTCCAGAGCGAGGCGCTGAGGGAGCGTATGGGCGCGCGGGTTTCCATCGCTGAGCTGGTGTGGGCGGTCTGTGGCGATCGGGCTGACGAGCTGGGTGCGCGCCTCGGCGGGCGCATGACAGCCTCGCCGCGCTTCCGCGCGTTCGTGGAGGAGCACCGCGACAAGATCGGCAAGAAGGCGCGGGCGGCGCGCGATGCGGAGGGTACGCGCGACCTGGCGCTGGAGCTGGAGGTGGCGTATCGCCTGCTGGACGAGCGCCGCTTCGCGCTGCGCTATGAGACGTACGCGGCGGGCAAGACGCGCGGGCCGGACTTCACCGTGATCTACAAGGAGCGTCCAGCTTACAACGTGGAGGTGAAGCGGCTGCGCGGGGCGCTGGATGCCGGCGCCTTCGGGAAGTGGGGCAACGCGGTCTGCGACAAAGTGGCGCAGATGCCGCCGAGCATCCCCAATGTCGTGCTGATCGGCGCGCAGGGGCGGGATGCGGCGAGCTTCGACGCGGCGGGCGCGCTGGCGCGGCTGCGGCGGCTGGCCGAGGGCGGCGGCGACGCCTTCTTCGCGCGCCGCGGCTACCAGGACGCGCGCGACTTCCTGCGCACGCTCCCCCGGCTGAGCGCCGTGCTCTACGTCGCCGGCTGGGATGCAAACGTGCCGGATACGGTGACACTGTGGCTCAACGCGCTGGCAAAGCATCAGGTGGCGCCGGATGTGGCGCGGCTGCTGGCGGGCGTGTGGGCGGCGGGTGAGAGGGCATCCGCACCATAACCGCGGCTAGTGGCCGCGTACTATACGGTTGTAGTCCTCGTGCGTCCCAATCCAATCCCAGATGATGGTGTCGCCTTTGAGCTTGCCAATAACCCGATAATGGTCGCCGACGCGCGCCGAGTAGAGCGTCGGCTCGGCGGGGCTGATGCGCTTGAATTGCAAGCTGGGGTGCCGCGGATTCTGGGTGAACAGCCGATATGCGGCGCCTGCCTGGCGCTGCGCGTCGGCGGGAAGGGCCTCCAGAAGCGCACGGAAGCGCTTCGTCCGTTTGGAGGTGAACGCCACGACGATAGCTCCTACAGCTCCCAGCCGCCCTCTTCCACCTCGCCCGCGGCCTCCTGCTCGTCGATCTCACGGGAGAGTTGGGCTAGGTAGGCTTGCGACTCGGGCGTGCTGGTGAGCGCGTCCCACTCCTGTTCCTCAAGCGCCAGGGTGATCACCTCGGCAATGTGGCGCTGCATCTCCTCTGGCTGTCGCTCCGCCTGGGCGATTGCCTGGCGCAGTTCTTCCACCATTGTCTTCCTCCAGATCTGGTCCCACCTCTGCCGATCAGTATAGCATCGGCAGAGCGGACGCCTCGGCAGTTAGGGCTGTGCTATGGAGACATCACGCTCGCGCTCGTTGAGAAGCAGCCGCGTGCGCCCGGATCAGCACAATCCGTTGGTACTGACAGCCATATCTCTGCCTCGCGATATGCACGGGACACTCACGCGCTGAGCGCCGTGAAAACGTCTTTGCCGTGGCGCTGCACCGCCGCCACCAGCCCGCCCTCGGCCGTGAGCGCCTGGATCATCGGCGTCGGCACCTGCGCCTGGAAGGTCCGCCCCGTCGGCACGTGCGTCACCGTGCCGCTCGCCAGGTCAACATCCAGCTCCGTGCCCTCCTCGGCCAGCGCGTAGAACGCTGGGTCGCGGATGACCAGATACGGCAGCGCCTCGTTGACCAGATTGCGCTTGTGGATGAAGGCGTAACTCTTGGCGATGATCGCCTGGATGCCCGCGCCCTGCAAGGCCCAGACGGCATGCTCGCGTGAGCTGCCGCTGCCCCAGCCCTCGCCGGCGACCACAATGGTCGCGCCCTGCTTCGCGCGCTCCGCGAACTCCGGCCGCACGTAGTGGAACGCCTTCGCGCCCAGCTCGCCCAGGTCGGTGAGGTGGCAGAACTCGCCGGGGATGATCGCGTCCGTGTCCACCGCGTCGCCGAAGCGCTGCACGCGCGCGCGGATGGCGCTGCCGCCCGCCGCGGCCCGCGCCGTATGTGACGCCTCCTGCGGCACGACGTTCATCACCGGCTCGCTGATCGTGATCTCCGGCACGCGGCGCGTGATGCGCGTGCGCTGCAAAATGCTCGCCAGCCGGTCGCGATCCACCCGCGCCAGCAGGGCGCGCGGGTCGGCCACGTGCATATCCAGCGCGCTGGCGGCGACGGTCGCGCCGCTGGCGAGCCAGGCCAGCGAGCCTTCGCCCATGCGGTTCTCGAAGTTGCGGTTCTGCGACGAGAGCCAGACCTCGCCCTTGCCCGCCTTGCGGCTGGCGATGCCCAGGCACATCGAGCAGCCGGGCGGGTCCACGGTGAAGCCGGCGCGCTCGTAGATCTCCCACAGGCCCATCTGCTTGAAGTGGTCGGCGATCAAGAGGTCGCCGGGCACGACAATGCGCCGGCCGCTCTCCATCTCTTTCGGTGTCGCTCCATCATTCAGCGCCACATCCAGCACCAGCGCCGCCAGCGCCAGCTCTTCCTCGGTGGTATTGCAGGCGCCGATGAACACACCGTCCAGCGGCTGGCCGGGCAGCTCGTCCACGGCGAAGACGTTGTCGGGCGAGAAGGGCTTGGCGACCTGCGGCGCGAGGTTGGCGAGGTCAATCGGGTAGTGCGCGACATAGGGGGCGTCCTCGTCGGCGCGGAAGTAGCGCGCGGCGTCGTTGTAGCCGCGGCGCCGCCGCGCCAGCCACTCGGCCACCGGCTCGTTCGCCTCGAAGATGCCGTTGAGGCCGCCGAACTCCGCCGTCATGTTGCAGATGGTGAAGCGCATATCGGTGGTGAAGCGCCTGGCCGCCTCGCCGCGATACTCGACGCTGCGCTCCATCGCCACGGTGTTGCGGCCCAGCGCGCCCAGCGTCTTGAGGATCACGTCCTTGCTGCCGAGGCCGAAGGGCAGCTCGCCCTCATAGTCCACGGCAATCGCCTCAGGCACCTCGATCCACGTCTGCCCCAGCACCATCGCGGCGGTGACATCCGCGCCACCCAGGCCGACGGCGAAGGCGCCCATGCCGCCGTGGCTGCTGGTGTGCGAGTCCGCGCCCAGCACCACCTCACCCGGTTGCACCAGGTCGCGGTAGAAGCGCGTGTGCATGATCGTGACGTTGGCGTCGTAGAAGTGGCGGATGCCGGCCTCTTTGGCGAAGGCGCGCGAGAGGTTGGCGAGCTTGAGCGTGCGCGCGTCCTTGGCGAGCGTGACGGGGTCCACCGTATGGTCGAGCGCGAGGTAGAAGCGGTCGGGGTTGGCGATCTGGGGCCGTCCCAGCAGCGAGTAGGTGCGGTCCATGCCGTTCCAGGCCAGCTCGCTGGCGATGGTCCAGTCCACGCGCACCCGCAGCATATCGCCGGCCTGGACCCACGGGCGCGGCAGGCTGACGGCGTGCTGCGCGAGGATCTTCTGCGTGAGCGTCATCGGTCGGCGCTGGCTATCGCGCATATCGTTCACGGTCTCATTCGTGGGGGTGGACATCCGCTTGCCTTTCGCTGGGCGCGCGTCGTCGCGCGGGAACCCTTCCGTCGTCGGCTAGCATCATACTACACAGGCTGGGGGCGGGTATGGGGTTGCCGCAGCCTATTCCACTGACAGATAATGGCACTGGGGCAGCGTCAGCCGGACGTGCGGTTGGATGCTCGCCATGAGGCGAGTGCGCCTGGGGGCAAGGCAGAGTGAACCCAGAGGACATCGTGCGCAATCTCGAACTGCTGGGGCGCGAGCTGGAACAGCGCGGCGTGACGGGCGAGATCATCATCGCTGGCGGCGCCTTCATGCTGCTCGTCATCCGCAACCGCGACACGACGAAAGACATTGACGCCTACTTCGCCACCGAGCCACAGGTGATCCGCGAAGCGGCGGCGGTGGTAGCCGCGCTCGAGGGGCTGACGCCCGACTGGCTGAACGACAGCGTCAAGGGCTTCTTCTACCAGCAGCCGCCGGTCGAGCTGTGGGCCGACTATCCCGGCCTGCGCGTCTACACTGTCAGCCCAGAGTATGCCTTCGCCATGAAGGCCATCGCCGGACGGCCGGAAGACATCGCCGACCTGGAGGCGCTCAAACAGCATTTGAGCCTGGCAAGCGCCGAGGACGCGCTCGATCTCGTGCGGCGCTACGTGCCCCAGCGCTTGCTGACCCCCCGCACGCAATACCTGATCGAGACGTTGTTCGAGTCTGATGACGACGATGAGTGAGCCGATGAACGACACCGCGATAGGCACAGCCGGAACACCCCGCCAATACCACTCCCAGACCGCCGCCGAAACCTTCGAGCGCATCCGCGCCGGCACGACGCCGTGGGTGGCAATGGGCGACTTCCTGGACGACTGGCGCCGCCTGCCCGTAGAGCAGCGCCCGCCGTTGGTGGCCGAGCCGATCGCGGTAGCCGGCGAGGAGAAGGAACACCAGCGTTGGGCGGCGTTCATCGCCGCCACCGTCGAGTGGCTCTGCTGGAACGCCAAGCTGCCCTTCCCCGGCTGGACGAACAAACCCGAATACCGGCTGCCGGAGCCGTGGTTCCTCTACCCCGGCTGGCGCTTGCGCGCCTGGCAGCTCGCCACCACGCCCGCGCCGTACAAGATGCGCAACATCTTCGGCGGCGACCACATGCTGGATCGGGTGTAATGTTGCCATTGCACTGACCGATTTGAGGTCAGGATTACCCCCGGCCTTCAGGACGGGAGGCCAACGAATGACACCACCTCAAACAATGTAATCCGCGCTTGCGTGAGTCCGTGCTGTATAACGCTTCCCGGCATGAATGCCGGGGATATCCTGTACTATAAGCCGGGGTGTTGTCAGGAAGCGTACCCTATCTCCCCTGTTGCCCGCTGGGATTACCCGTGGCATGCATGCCACGAAGGCGTGCCTACAACAGTCGCCTCCTCGCTGCCATCGCGGGCCGCTCCCCGCGCTTGCCGTGGCTCCCGCCGATGGCGGATAATGGCAGTATACGTTGCCGCCGCGTGCTGCCCACAGCCCTGGTCGCGCCGAGAAATCCGTCCCCACCGCACGAGGAGCGCCGATGCACCCGCACACGCACGTCCCCGAAGTGACGCTGGAGGCCGTCGCCGAGCCGCGACCGCCGCAGGAGGAGCGCGCCCCGGCGCGCGAGATGGTCGCCATCCTGGATTACGGCTCGCAATACAGCCGCCTGATCGCGCGGCGCGTGCGCGAGTGCAACGTGTACTGCGAGCTGCTGCCGGCGGATACCACGCTGGACGACCTGCGGCGCCTCGGCGCGAAAGGCGTCATCCTCTCTGGTGGCCCCGATAGCGTCTACGACGCGGGCGCGCGCCAGGTGGATCAGGCCATCCTGGAGAGCGAGCTGCCCGTCCTCGGCATCTGCTACGGCATGCACCTGCTGGCGCACCAGCTCGGCGGCCACGTTGAGCCGCACACCGGCCGCCGCGAGTACGGCCCCGCGCATATCGCCCTGCTAGAGGCGCAGAGCGACGAGGATGCCGGCGAATATCTGCCTGACGCCATCTTCGCCGGACTGATCGTGGAGGAAAGTGGCGAGCAAGACAGCATGTTGGACGTGTGGATGAGCCACGGCGACAGCGTCGGCGATCTGCCGCCGGGCTTCGTCGCCACCGCCCGCTCCAGCTCCGGCACGCTCGCCGCGATGGGCGACGCGCGCGGCCGCTACGGCATCCAGTTCCACCCCGAAGTGGCGCACACCCCCCATGGCAAAGCCCTGCTGGAAAACTTCCTCTATCGCGTCTGCGGCCTCGCCCCCACCTGGACCTCCGGCGCCTTCATCGAAGAAGCGGTGACGCGCATCCGCGAACAGGTGGGCGCGGGCCGCGTGATCTGCGGCCTCTCCGGCGGCGTGGACTCCGCCGTCGCCGCGCTGCTCGTCCACCAGGCCATCGGCAACAAGCTCACCTGCATCTTCGTGGATACCGGCTGCATGCGCGCCGGCGAGCCGGAGCAGGTCGCCCAGACCTTCCGGGCGCACCTGCGCATCCCGCTCGTGATGGTGGACGCGCGCGAACGGTTCTTGTCGCGGCTCGCGGGCGTCACCGATCCCGAGGAGAAGCGGCGCATCATCGGCGAGGAGTTCGTGCGCGTCTTCGAGGCCGAGGCCGACCTGCTGCGCGCGCGCGAGCCAGTCGAGTTCTTGGCCCAGGGCACCCTCTACCCCGATGTGATCGAGAGCACCAGCCACGACGCCAGCGCCGCGCAGAAGATCAAGACGCACCACAATGTCGGTGGCCTGCCGGAGCGCATGCGCTTCAAGCTGGTCGAGCCGCTGCGTTACCTCTTCAAAGATGAAGTGCGCCAGGTCGGCGAGACGCTGGGGCTGCCGGAGGAATGGGTCTGGCGTCACCCTTTCCCTGGTCCAGGCCTGGCGATCCGCGTGATCGGCGCGGTGACGCCGGAGCGGCTGGAGACGCTGCGCCAGGCCGACGGCATCGTGATCGAAGAGCTGCGCGCCGCCGGGCTGTACCGCGCTATCGGCCAGGCCTTCGCCGTGCTGACACCGCTGCAAAGCGTCGGCGTGATGGGCGACTTCCGCACCTACTCCAGCATGGTCGCCATCCGCGCCGTCACCACCGGCGACTTCATGACGGCGGACTGGGCGCGACTATCGCACGACGTGCTGGCACGCATGGCGAACCGCATCGTCAACGAGGTGCCGGGCGTG
>JAICVS010000267.1 GCA_025935195.1 Ktedonobacterales bacterium | reverse complement strand
GATCTACGCGATTGACACGCCGCCAGCGACCGTCTCCGGCCACCTGCACCTGGGGCACGTCTACAGCTACAGCCACACCGACTTCCTGGCGCGCTACCATCGCATGCGCGGGCGCAACGTCTTCTATCCGATGGGCTTCGACGACAACGGCCTGCCCACCGAGCGGCTAGTGGAGAAGCGGCTGGGCGTCACGGCGCAAGGCATCGGCCGGCCGGCGTTCATCGCGAAGTGCCTGGAGGTGAGCGCGGAGGCCGAAGGGGAGTACAAGGCGCTGTGGAGCCGGCTCGGCCTCTCGATTGACTGGCGCTACTCCTACCGTACGATTGACGCGCGCTCGCGCCGCGCCGCGCAGTGGTCTTTCGTGGACCTCTACAAAAAGGGACGGGTGTATCGCGCACAGGCGCCGGCGATCTGGTGTCCCGAATGCCGCACCGCCATCGCCCAGGCCGAGCTGAACGACCTGGAGCGCGCGAGCGTCTTCTACACGCTCGCCTTCCGCCTGCCCGATGGCGCGACGCTGCCGATCGCCACGACGCGGCCAGAGCTGCTGCCGGCGTGCGTGGCCGTCTTCGTCCACCCGGATGACGTGCGCTATGCCAGGCTGATCGGCCAGCGCGTGACGACGCCGCTGGGCGACGCGGTGCCGCTGCTGGCCGATGCGCGCGCCGATCCGGCGAAGGGAACGGGCGCGGTGATGTGCTGCACCTTCGGCGACACCACCGACGTCGAGTGGTGGCGTGAGCATGCGCTGCCGCTGCGCATCATCCTGGATCGCGGCGGGCGGCTCACCGAGGCGGCCGGTCCGTACGCTGGGATGACGACAGCCGAGGCGCGGCAGCGCATCGTGGATGATCTGGAGGCGCGCGGGCTGCTCCTGGGGCGCGAGCCGCTGCGGCAGTCGGTGCGCGTTCACGAGCGCTGCGACACGCCGGTCGAGTACCTCACCGTCTGGCAATGGTTCGTGCGCGTGCTGGACGAGCGGGCGCGCTGGCTGGCGGCGGGCGAGCGCATCGCCTGGCATCCGGAGGCGATGGCCGCGCGCTACCGTGAGTGGGTGGAGAACCTGAAGTGGGACTGGTGCATCTCGCGCCAGCGCACGTTCGGCGTGCCCTTCCCCGTCTGGTACTGCGACGCCTGTGGCGAGCCACTGATCGCCGATGAAGACCGGCTGCCGCTGGATCCGACCGAGACGGCGCCGGAGCGGCCCTGTGCCGCCTGTGGCGGGGCGAGCTTCACGCCGGAGCGCGACGTGATGGACACGTGGGCGACCTCTTCGATGACGCCACAGATCGTCGGGGAGATGTTCGATGATCCCGCGCTCTACGCGCGCGTATTCCCGTTCGCGCTGCGGCCACAGGCGCACGAGATCATCCGCACCTGGGCGTTCGATACCATCGTGAAGTCGCTCTACCACTTCGACACGCCGCCCTGGTCCGACGTGGCGATCTCCGGCTGGGGGCTGGCGCCGGAGGGGGCGGGCAAGATCAGCAAGAGCCGCGGCGGCGGGCCGATCTCGCCGGGCGAGGTGATCGCGCGCTACTCGGCGGACGCGGCGCGCTACTGGGCAGCCAGCACTGGCCTCGGCAAAGATTCGATCATCAGCGAGGAGAAAATCGCCGTCGGTGCGAAGCTCGTGACGAAGCTCTGGAACGTGGCGAAGTTTGCCGAACGCTTCATCCAGGGCTACGCGCCGCCAGCCGCGCCGCCAACGCGCTCACCCGCAGACCGCTGGGCGCTGGCGCGGCTGCAACGGCTGATCGCGCGGGTGACGGAGCTGATGGACGGCTACGACTATGCCGCCGCCAAGGCCGAGACGGAGAGCTTCTTCTGGCAGGTGTTGGCCGACAACTATCTGGAGATGGCGAAGGGCCGGCTCTACGACACGGCGGACCCCGGCCACGCGGGCGCGCGTGACACGCTGGCCGCGCTGCTGCTGGCGGTGACGAAGCTCTTCGCGCCGTTCCTGCCGCACGTCACCGAGGCGATCTACCAGGGGCTTTTCGCCGCGTGCGACGACGCGATCTCGATCCACCGCGCGCGCTGGCCGCAGGCCGATGCCGCACTCGTGGATGAGCGGGCGGAAGCGGCGGGCGCGGCGCTGGTGGCGGTGGCGACGGCGGTGCGGCGCTACAAGAGCGAAGCCGGCATCTCGCTCGGCGCGGAGCTTTCACGCTTGCAGCTCGCTACGGACAACGCGGAGCTAGCGGATGCGCTGCGTGCGGCGGCGGCCGATCTCACCAGCGTGACGCGCGCCCGCACCATCAAGGTGGTGCCGGCGCTCGACCCGGCGCTTGAACCGCTCACGACCGAAGGGGCTGTGTGGGCGGCGGTCGCCCGATAATACCAGATCGGCTTCAATGGTTGGTGGGGCCGACATTCCTGTCGGCCGGCGGGCAAGAATGCCCGCCCCACCGCCGCTTTGGTCGGTCGAAGCATGGCAACGATCATGCGCGGCTGCATGCGGGCGCGTCCGCCGGAAGCAGTGTGGCGGCGCGACGACCGGGAGGGATGGCGCCGCATGCGGGATGCAGCGAATGCTCCAAGTGAGCCGGACACATTGGACGCGCTGATCGTGGGCGGCGGGCCGGCGGGGCTGAGCGCGGCGCTGGTGCTGGGCCGCTGCCGCCGGCGCGTGCTCGTCTGCGACAGCGGCGAGTACCGCAACGCAGCGGCGCCGGCCGTCTGGGGCTACCTGACACGCGACGGCGCACCACCCGGTGAGCTACGTCGGCTCGCCCACGACGAGCTGGCGCGCTATCCGGGCGTGGCAGTGCGCGCGGTCGAGGTGCGCGCAGTGGAGCGGCTGGCGGATGGCGACTTTGTGGCGCTG
>JAICVS010000054.1 GCA_025935195.1 Ktedonobacterales bacterium | reverse complement strand
GGGATGGTCCCCGCCGCCGGGATGGTCCCCGCCGCCGGGATGGTCCCCGCCGCCGGGATGGTCCCCGCCGCCGGGACGCCCGGCGGTTGAAACCGCGCCTGAAGGCTGCGCCACAAAACCGGCCTACGCCGGTTGGAGACATCGCTCCAGGCGTCGTCGCGCCGCTCGGCGGGCTGAGCATGCGCGGGATTTGCCCGCTCGTCCGTGGCCGGCCCTGTGGCCGCGGCCGTCGCGCCGTCGCGGATGGTCGGCTCCAGGCGCATCAGCTTGCGCACGCGGATGAGGCTGGACGCGGCTTTCTGGAACTCCTGCAATTGCTGGGTGATCTGCTCGATTGGCCCTTCCAGCATCACGGTGTACTGGAAGAAGAGGTAGACCGTGCCCAGCGTGATCAGGTGGGCGACGAGGTAGAGATAGGCGCTGAGGCCGAGCGTGAGCGCCATGCCAAGGGCGAAGAGCAGCGTGGTGACAGTCCAGATGGACGAGCGGCGTGTCCAGGCCGAGACGCTTTGCGCGAACCACCGGCGCATCGCCACGTAGAAGCGGTCCATGGTGTAGGCGCCGCCGCCGTTGACGCGAATGTCCTCGACGCCGGCCAGCCGTTCTTCGAGGAAGCCCAGGAAGGTGGCGCTCACCTCGCGCTCCTCGATGCCCGCCGGCACGGCGACCGAGCGCATCTTGACGATGGTGGCGAAGGCCGCGCCGACGAAGAGGGTGAGCGCGACGCCCACACGCCAGTCCGCCAGCCAGACCAGCACGAGCGTGCCGAGCAGCAGGCACGCGCTGCCGACCACCTTGAGGATGAGGATGGAGAAGAAGGTGGAGAGGTTCGACAGGTCGCCGTCTATGCGTTCGATGAACTCGCCGGGCGTGTGAGCGTTGTGGTAGCGCATATCCAGGCCGAGCAGATGGCCGGCGAGGTCTTCGCGCAGCAGATTGGTGGCGGCCCAGCCGACATCCTGCCCGACGTAGGTGGCCACCGCCGTCGCGATCTGATTGACGACCGCCGCGCCGAGCGCGAGCAGGGCGAGCGCGAGCAATTGGTGTTGATCGGCGTGGGCCGCCGTAGCGTCTATGAAGCCGCGCACGAGCTGCGGCGCGAGCAGTTGCAGGCCGATACCGCCGAAGAGCAGCGCGGCCAGCAGCCCGAAGCGCCCGGCGAACGGTTGCAGATAGGCCCAGAGGAAGCGCGCCCACGAGGCAGAGGCGGCCTGACGCGCGCGCTCGGCGCTCAGGGTGTCAATCGGCGTGTCGTGCCGATGCGTCTCGCGGCGAGAGATGGACGAAACGAGGTTCATCGAGGCTCCAAAGTGTGTATGAGTGGAGAGTCCTCACCCCCAGCCCCTCTCCCCGCGGGGAGAGGGGAGCCGCGCCGTGGCGGGCCAATCAGGTCAGTCGTGAGGCCACCAGATCACCAGATGCGAGTTCTTCCTGAGAGGGCAAGAAGAGGATGTAGCAGGCTGCCCGGTAGCAGGCTGCCCGGCATGAATGCCGGGGGTAATCCCCATTCCCAACACAGACGCCCGCATATTGTGGCACGTTACAGACGCCCGCATATTGTGGCACGTTACAGACGCCCGCATATTGTGGCACGTTACAGACGCCCGCATATTGTGGCACGTTACAGACGCCCGCATATTGTGGCACGTTTCGGTTGGTGAAGGCATGCAGATTTCATAGCCAAAGACTATAGGAAAAGGCGCGGCGTCATGAGGCCGGGGTAATGCGGAAGGTCCGCACCTCGAAGGGGCGCAGCGCGCAGGTCCAGCCGTCCGCGGTGCGCGCCGGCGCGTCGTGCGAGGCGGCGGGCGACGCGTGCCAGAGCGTGTAGGCGGGGCTTTCCCCCGCGCGCAACGGCCGCTCCAACAGGTCACACTCTTCGACACGCGCGAGCGGCAGCGCCGCGCGGATGTGCGCCTGGCAGCGACTGCCGTGCGCCTCGTAGAGCCGTACGATCAGCCCGTCGCCGTCCGTGGCGCGCTTCACCGCCTCGATCACCGCGTGCGTCGGCTCCGCGGCAAACAGCCCCAATGTGCTGCCCTGAGTGGGAGATGGAACCGGGGCGGCGTCAGCCGCGAGCTGCCGCACGATCACCGGCCGGTTGAGCGCGTAGCCCGCTTGAACTGTGCCGCCCGCGCGCCAGTCGCCCAGGTGCGGGAAGAGGCTGTATAGCACGCGCTGCTCGCCTTGATCGGCATGGGGATCGGGCGAGGTTGGCGAGCGCAGCAGCGAGAGCCGCACCACGCTCTCGAATACGTCATGTCCGTAGCGCCCATCGTTCAGCAGACTTACGCCGTAGTCGCCTTCGGAGAGGTCTATCCAGCGATGGGCGACCGTCTCGAAGCGGGCGCGATCCCAGCTCGTGTTGTGGTGCGCGGGACGGGCCACCGCGCCGTACTGGACATCAGACGTCGCCTCGCGGGCGCGCAGGTCCAGCGGGAACGCGGCCTTCAGCAGCACGTGGTGCTCATGCCAGGTGATGCGCGTGTCGAAGTCAATGCGCGGGATGGTGTGATAGAGCGAGATGCACTGCTCCACCGTGCTGGAGAGCACGCGGCGCACCACCCGCAGCGTCGCGCGCAGCGGAGCGTCCTCCTCCACCACCGCCATCTCCACCAGCTCGACGGGATAACGCTTCGCCTCGAACGTGGCGTCAATGTCCCAGGCGTCGAAGCGCAGCGGCCGGTCGTCGAACGCATCCAGCCGGTTCAGCGCCGCGCCCGCTGCCACGAGCTGGCGCCCGCCCGGCACGCGCTTATCCACCAGCGAGGCGATCTCGCCCGCCGCGTTCAGCTCCAGGCGGAAGAAGGCATTTTCGAGCGTGTTCCCCTGCGCGCGCGACGGCTCATTCCCTGATTCATCGCCGTCCACATACGCTTGATGCAACTGGGCATCAATCAGGTGGCCCTCCCTGCCTGGCACCAGCATGGCCAGCCCGCGCGCCGGCAGGTCGCGCAGTTCCACCAGCCGCGCCAGCTCGCCGTTCGCCATCCACGCCGACTGCTGGCGCAACGGCTCGCCCGCCGCGCTGAACCAGTCGCGCGCCGCCAGATCGCCGCGCAGCTCCACTACGGCATCGCGCGCGAAGGGGCTGGGGTTGTAGGCGACGAGCGCCCCGGCCGGAGCGGCGGCCTGCTTCGCTATGCTGTCCAGCGCGCCAGTGATCAGCGCATCCAGCGCGTATTCCAGCCCCGCCAGCGCCGCACGCGCGTCGTCGTAGACCGCGCCGATGGATGAGCCGGGTAGGATGTCGTGGAACTCGTGCAAGAGCAGCGTGCGCCAGAGGTCATCCAGCGCCGCGCGGCGGTCGGGCGCCTGATGATCGGGCGTGAGCGCCCACTGCCAGGCGTCCAACGCCTCGGCGGCCAGCAGCAGCCCCTCGCAGCAGCGGTGCGCGCGCTTCAGCCACGCCTGGCTGGTGTACGTGCCACGATGGTATTCCAGGTAGAGCTCGCCGTCCCACAGCGGCAGCGCGGGATTGCTCCAGACGCACTCGCGCAGGCGCTGGAAGAAGGCGTCCGCGCGACCGAGGCGTAGGTCCGGCAGACCCGGCAGCGCGCGCAGCGCCCGCGCGCGCTCGATGTGTTGGCGCGTGGGGCCGGCGCCGCCATCGCCGAAACCGTAGGCCAGCAGCACCTCATTATTCACGCCCTTGTCACGATAGCGTTCCCAGACGCCGCGCACGGCGAAGACATCCATCGCGCCGTTGTAGGTGTCGGCCACATTCATCGGCGGGCCAGGGTGGTCGGACGGCGTGGTGATGAAGTGCGCCAGCACGTCGCTGCCGTCCAGCCCGCGCCAGCGGAAGGTGTCGGCGGGGATGCGGTTGGTCGCGCTCCAACTGAGCTTGGTTGTCATGAAGACGGGGATGCCGGAGCGCAGCATGATCTGCGGCAGCGCGGCGCTGTAGCCGAAGGCGTCCGGCAGCCAAAGCGCATTGTATTCGCGCCCGAACTCCTCGCGCAGAAAGCGTTGGCCGTACATGATCTGGCGCACCAGCGCCTCGCCGGAGACAAGGTTGCAGTCGGACTCCAGCCACATCGCGCCCGCCGCCTCGAAGCGCCCCTCCGCCACGCGCGCTTTCACTCGCGCGTAGAGGTCGGGATAGTCGCTCTTGAGCCAGGCGAAGACCCGCGGCGTCGTGTGCAAGAAGACGTACTCCGGGTAGTGTTCCATCAGCGCGGTGGCGACGCCGAAGGTGCGCGCCGCCTTCTCGCGTGTGTGCCGCGTCTGCCAGAGCCAGGCGACGTCGAGATGCCCATGCCCGACCGCCGTCACCACCGGCCGCTCCGCCGGATCGAAGCGCCCGCGCAAATCCGCCAGCTCGGCACGCAACACAGTCAGCGCCGCGCTCGCGCTCGTGTCGAACGCCGCGCCCGCGCCACTCACATCGTTCAGCGCGACACGGTTGTACGCGCGCTCCAGCGCCGTGTGCAGCACGTAGAGCAGCGGATCGCTCTCCGGCAGCGCATCTACCAGCTCCACGCCCATCGCCAGCAGGTGCGCCAGCGCCTCGGCCTCACGGCTGACCAGCGCGATCTCGGCCTCCGCGATACGGTGATCGAAGCGCGCCATGCCGCTCCAGGCGCGCACGTGGAAGCGCAGCGGTCCGGCGCGCACATCCGCATCAGACAGCAGCACGTCGGGATGGTGGCGATTGATGCCCTGGAGCAGATGGCCGTTGACGTAGAGCAGCCCCTCCGGCCAGCCGAAGGTATCCAGCGTACCCAGGCCGAGCACCAGCCGCAGCGCCACCGCCCAACGCTCACCTTGTTCTTCCGGTTGCTCGCCCAGCCGCGCGCGCCATGTGTCCGGCGCCTCGGCCTCGGCGTAGAACCAGGCGTTCTCATCCGCCCCGCCCCAGCGCGAGCCGACGCCGACCGGTCGCCAGTCACCCACGGACGCATCGGGCGGCGGCAGCTCCGCTGGGTCCAACTCCGTTCCCAGCGGCAGCATGCGCAGGCCGGTCAAGAGCAGGCGCTCGCGGTATATCGCCGGCCACAGATCCAATAGCCCGCGCCGCAGCCGGTCCGTCGTCGGTCGCATCTATCGCTCGCTTCTAGGGATTCTTGACTTGCATTGGCACATGGCGCTGGTGAATGGAAGCTCCTCCATCATGAATGCCGGGGGTAATCCAGGAGTGGCAGTAATCTCTCCTCCTCCGTGAGCCTCCATCGCCTCCGTGTTAGTTCTCGCTCGTTCCCTCCATCACGGGCAGGATGACGTGCGACGGATGCTCGGCGTCGTGCAGGATGGTCTGGCGGGCCGGGCGCATCGCGGTCGTGGCGTAGTTGTCGCCGCCGGTGTTCAGGTTGCGCTCCCAGCGCGGGAAGCTGCTGCTGGTGACATCCAGCCGCAGGCGATGGCCCGGCAGGACGGCGATGCTCGTCGCCCAGAGATCGATCTCGACGCGGTAGACGTTGCCGGATTGCAGCGGCGGCGCCTCGCGCTCCACGCCCTCGCGGTAGCGCATGCGCGCGATGCCGTCCGCGACGGGGATCGCCGTCCCATCGGGGTAGACATCCACCAGCCGCGCCACGAAGTCGGTATCGGGCGCGTCGCTGCGCACGTACAGCACGGCGCGCACTGGACCTGTCACCTCCAGCGCGCGCTCCAGCGGCGCCGAGGTGTAGACCAGCATGTCCTCACGCGCCTCGACGGTCCGCTGATCGCGCGGGCCGGAGCGCAACACCGAGGGCAGCAGCGTCGGTCCGCCGACTGTTGGCACGGGCTGCGCCGGATCGTAGGTGTACTCGTCCGCCGGCTCATCCACCGGCCGCTCGGCGCTCAACAGGCCGTCGCCGCCCGCGCCGTTGGCGCGGCCCTGGCTGTGCGCATACCACGCCTGAGCCGTCGCGCCGGCCGGCGGCCAGGTGGTGCTGGTCTTCCAGACGTTCGCGCCCATCTCGAAGTATTTGACCGGCGGCAGCGTGGCGAAAAGGTTCTGTGTGCCTTTGAGCGCCATATCGAAGAACTGGAGCTGCAGCGACATCAGATCGATCCGCAAGTCCATCAGCGCGCCGGCCGAGGCGAAGCCGAAATCGAGGTCGCCCTGCGCGCGCTGCACGTTGCCGTGCGTCCACGGCCCGATCACGAGCCACTGGCGCATGTTACCCGCCGCGCGCATGCGCGTGAAGTTGGCGATGGTCCCGGCCAGAAAGACATCGTACCAGCCGCCGATGTGCAACACCGGCACATCCAGTGCGTAGGCGTTGGCGATGCGCGTCATCGCCGCCATCGCCTCGTCCGCGCGCTGGCGCAGCGAGATACGCATCGGCGCATCCAGCCCGACACGCGCCAGCGGCCCGAACGGGTCCAGCGGCAGCTCGGCGTAGCCGCCCTTGGGCAGCGCGTCAATCTCGCGCGCCAGCGCATGCACCACGCGGCCCAGCGCCTCCGGCTGGCCGCGATAGCGGCGCGCGAGCGGGTCCAGCCCCCAGTCGAGCAGCCAGCCCGCCTGCAGCCCCAGCTCGTGGACGCCGTAGCGCGTGACGTTGCCAGCCCCCGGCTCATCCGCGTCGGCCCAGGTGAACATCGGCGCCATCGCCTGGAGCGCATCGGGCCGCTGGTGTGCCGCCGCCCACTGGGTGTAGCCGAAGTACGAGGCGCCATACATGCCCACCGCGCCGTTCGCCTGTGGCAGCGCCGCCGCCCAGGCGACGGTATCCGCGCCGTCCGGCCCCTCGTGCAAGAGCGGCATCCACTCGCCCTCAGAGGTGAAGGCGCCGCGCACATCCTGGATCACCACGACGTAGCCGCGCCGCGCCGCCTGTGCCGGATCGAGCACCAGGCTCGCGCCCGGCAGATCCTTCCCATACGGCAGGCGTGTGAGCAGCACGGGATAGGCACCAGCGCCGCCGTCGTCGGGCCGGTAGACGTTGGCGCGCAGCACCGTGCCGTCGCGCATCGCCGCCGGCACGTCGTACTCGACCCTCACCCCCGCGAACGGCTGTGGCTGCATCTTCCATCCCTCCGGCTGCTGTGTATCACCGCTTCGTGCTGCCAGTGTACACCGGCGCCGGCAGGGAAATACAGGGGGGCGGCCCGCGTACAAGCGAACCGCCCTGATCGTCCTGCTACGTGAGCTAGCGAATCTGGCTCTCTAGGCAGGAGAAGAACTTGCCTACCTGGCCGTCAAGGATCGGCCGCGTCAGCGGATTATCGGCGGCGGCGAGCGCGCCGGAGAGATTCGCCACCACCGTGTAGGCCAGCAGCGTGCCGCCGGCATCCGGCGCCAGGTCCACCGTCATCGAGCCATTCACCTGCCGGCGCGACACATCGAACTTCATGTGCGTGGGTGCCGCGCTCTCGGCCACCTGCACAGTGCCGCCGAACGGGCCTTTCAGCGGCCCGATCCCCGACACCATCACCGTGACGGCGTTCTCGCCTTGCCACGTCACCGTATCCGCGCCCGGCACGCAATGCACCAGCACGTCCTCGTTGTGCAGTGCCGACCAGACGGCCTGCGGCGGCGCGGCGAACTTGTGAGTACCCTTAAGCTCCATGCGTTCTCTCATTCCCTTCCTCGGCGTGGTATGCGACCAGCGCGTGTGCGCTCGCGGCCATATGATCCGTCCAGCGGCCCATGCGCCGTCTTCCCAGCGATGCATACCCAGCGGGCATGACCGCGCCATTATAGCGGCCCGCGCAACCCGCCGCAAGCCGGCCGGCGGTTGTATATGCCTTGCCTGATCGCACCCGTCCATCGCGCCGGATTCCACATCAACCCTTCCCCTTCCCTCCTCCGTGACCCTCCATCCCCTCTATTCCTCCCCTCCGTTCCTCCCCCTCCGTGTTCGTTCTCGTCTCCTTCTGCCCTCCGTGTTCCTCTGTGCCCTCTGTGGTCGTTCTCCGTCGTCCTCATATCCCCGGCGTGGCCCCGGCGTCCACGATGATCTCTTCGCCCGTCAGTGCCGGGGTGCGCTCCGAGACCAGCAGCAGCGCCAGCGCCGCGATCTCCTCCATGCGCACCAGCCGGCGCAGCGGCACCGCGCGCGCTTCGCCGCGCTCGATCTCCTCCATTGTCGTGCCCTGCGCCGCCGCGTCCAGCTCCAGCTTGCGCCGCTGCCGCTCCGTCAGCGTCCACCCCGGACTGATGGCGTTGATGCGCACGTTGTGCCGCGCCAGCTCGCGCGAGACGCCGCGCGTGAAGTTCACCAGCGCCGCGTTCACCATGCTGCCGATCACGAAATCCTCCGCCGGCGTGCGCGCGGTATTGCCCACCACGTTGAGGATCGCGCCGCTGTGCCGCGCCATCATGTGCGGCGCGATCGCGCGCACCATGCGCACGTAGCCGAACGCCTTGACCTGCCAGACCTCCTCCAGATCCCCCTCGCTCACCTCGAAGAACGGGCCGGTCCGCGCCCGCGCGGCGTTGTTGACCAGGATATCCACGTGGCCCAGCCGCTCGATCGCCTGCCGCGCCACGCGCTCCACCTCCGCCCGCGCACCCAGGTCCGCCGCGATGGGATGCACCGGCGCGCGCTCGCCCGTCCCGCTGGACACGATGGCACGCGCCGCCTGCGCCAGCGACTCCTGTGTGCGCGCGATCAACACCAGCGAGACGCCCTCGGCGTGTAGCGCCCGCGCGATCTCCAGACCGATGCCACGGCTCGCCCCCGTCACGATCGCCGTCTTGCCTTTGAGTCCCAGGTCCATCGCTCGACCCCCTGTGTTCCTATCGGCCACGTCGCCTGCGCGCGGCGCGGTCCCGTGCCACTGGCGGCACATCCGCGCGCATTCGGCCGCTGTATCTCCATCTAACTGTACTCCACGGCGTCACATTCGATTTGCCCACAACCGTAACGATTTGCGCCTGCCACGGACTGTTGCGGCGTGGGCCGCGCGCGTATAATCTGCGCAGAGACGCCGTTCAGGGCCGCGCCACCCGCCCATTCGTCATCGCCACGCCTGTGAGCCACATCGAGGAGCAAACGTGTGAACCTCTCCAAGCTATTCGGCAATCGCCAGGACACCCCAGCGGGCGAGCAGGGCGCCGCGGGCGCGGATCGCCTGCCGCCCGGCCAGTATCTCACCAAGAAGTGGCCTGTGCTCAGCTATGAATCCACGCCCAAGTTCGACCCTGAGAAATACCGCTTCAAGGTCTGGGGCGAGGTCGAGAATCCCTTCGAGCTGACCTGGACCGAGCTGCTGGCCCTGCCGCGCGTCCAACTCACCAGCGACATCCACTGTGTCACCACCTGGAGCCGCTACGACAACGCCTGGGAGGGTGTCTCGCTCCGCGAGATTCTCCAGCGCGCGCGCCCGACAGCGAACGCGCACTTCGTCATGGAGCACTCGTGGACAGGCTACACCACCAACGTTCCCCTCGCCGCCATTGAGGACGACGACGTGATCATCGCGCTCAAATGGGACGGCAAAGACCTCGAGACCGAGCACGGCGGCCCTGTGCGCCTCGTGCTTCCCAAGCTCTATTTCTACAAGAGCGCCAAGTGGCTCAACGGCCTCGAATTCCTGCCCAAGGACCGCCCCGGCTTCTGGGAGGTGCGCGGCTACAGCAACAGCGCCGACCCCTGGCAGGAGGAACGCTACTGGTAGGGGCGCGCTCCCGCGCGACGACCCGCATCCTCACACACAGCGGCCGCCGGCATCGCATCGTCGGTGCTGGCGGCCGCTCGCATCCGTTATATGCCTGACAATACCTAACAATACCTACCCCCACGCCACCGGGAGCTCGCGCAGCCCACGGAAGACGACGCTCGGCTCCCAGTCTGGCGCCGCGCCATCCGCGAAATCTAGCCGCAGGTCCGGCAGCCGCCGCGCCACCGCACCGAACACCTCCTCCGCCTCCACGCGCGCCAGCGGCGCCCCCAGGCAAAAGTGGATGCCGAAGCCGAATGACATCAGCCGGTTCTCCTGCCGCCCCAGGTCCAGCCGATCAGGATCGCCAAACGCCGCCGGATCGCGGTTCGCCGCCCCCAGAATCACCGTCACGTGCTCGCCCGCCTTCACATCCGTCTCGCCGAGCGTGAGCGCCTCGCGCGCCGTGCGCCCCGTCACCTGCACCGGGCTGTCGTAGCGCAGCAGCTCCTGCACCGCCGTCCCCACCAGCCCCGGCTCACTCACGAGCCGCGCGTACTGGTCGGGGTGGCGCAGCAGCGCCAGCAGGCCGTTGCCGATCAGGTGCGTCGTCGTGCCATGCCCCGCCGCCAGCAGCAGCACCAGATTCGCCAGCAGCTCATCCTCGCTCAGCACATCATCGCGCTCGCGCGCTGCCAGCAGCGCCTGGAGCAGATCATCGCGCGGCTCGTCCTGCCGCCTGGCGATGATCGCGCGGAAATAGTCCATGAAGTCCGCAACGCCCACCAATGCCTGCATCGCCTCCTGTGGCGTCAGGTTGGAGCCATCCAGAAACGCGCCGAAGTCCGACGACCACTTGATGAACTGGGCGCGGTCCTCCGGCGGCACCCCCAGCAGCTCCGCGATCACGATTGCCGGCAGCGGGTAGGCCAGCTCCGCGATCACCTCCATACGCTCACGCTCGCGCAGCGCGTCCAGCAGCGTATGCACGCGCTCGCGAATGCGCGGCCGCATCCCCTCCACCAGTCGCGGCGTGAACGCTTTGTTCACCAATCCGCGCAGGCGGGTGTGGTCCGGCGGATCCTGGAACAGCAGTTGATGCGGCATCGCGCGGAAGACCTGTCGCGCCGCGGCGCGGTACTCCTCCGGCAGCCACTCTTCGCCCGGCGGTGGACCCATCCGCGTCGCCGTCATGCGTGGGTCGCGCAGCATCGCCATCACGTCCGCGTGCCGTGTCAGCACCCACGCGCCGCCGCCGCCCGCCGCCGCCTCATCCCAATGCACCGGCGCCGCCTCGCGCAGCCGGCGATAGAACGGGTAGGGATCGCGCCGCACCTCCGGCTCCAACAACCGCGAGATACGCAGGGACGCGTCATCTAACCGCACCGCATCAGCCGCCATGTTCCCAGCCTCCTCTCGCGCCCCGTGACGATTGAGGGTGTTCACGCCCCGCCGTCCGTACGCCGACTCTTCACAGCCGCCGCTCATCACCAGCAGTATATATCGCGTGCGGCCGTCACGACCTGTTGCTGGCTGCACCTGACGTCTGGATGCTGGCATCCCCTCTCGCCCCTCCACCCCTATGCTGTCCATGGTCGCCGCCACCTTATCCATCAGTACCACCAATCATTCAAGCGGGCGCTAAATCGCGCTATCATGCAATATCGTTATGTTGACTCGCGTGCAGACAGCAAGGAACAATGAACCCGCACATGGACCCACAACAAGAACCGACACACCAGCAACAGTTCCCCACCTCAGCCGACCCCATACACTCGCCTGCCGCGTCACAGACGCCGCCCCCATGGCCTCCGGTCGAGCAGGCGCCGCGCAAACCGTCGTTCTGGCGCCGCTATCGCTCCGCCTCGCGGCCGTTCCAGGCCGGCATTGGCTGCGGCGCGCTGATCGTCGTGTTGGCGCTCTGCTCCTGCGTCGGCCTTGCCTTCGGCGCCGCGGCCGGTGGCACCACTTCCACCAGTGGAACGTCGCAGCCGATCTCAAAGGCGCAACAGTCCGCGCCCGCGACATCCACCGCATCCACGGGGTCCGCCCCGACCGCCACCACCGCCCCGACGCCGACGACTCCACCGCGACCCACGGCCACATCCATCCCACCGACACCCACCGCGCCCCCACCCCCGCCGCCCACCCAGGCGCCGGTCAGCGCGCCCCCGACCGCGCCGGCTCCCGTGCCCGTAACCGGCGTCAACGGCAATCCCTGGGGCTACGACTTCAACCAGGGAAACGTCATCTATAGCCCGCCCGCCGCCTTTTGCGATCACTTCACCTGCATCGGCAGCCCGCCCAGCCATTCGAGCTTCTGGAGCGGGAGCGGCTACGTCGTCGAATGCAATGACACCCACTACAGCAAATCTGGCGGGGTGCAGGGAGCCTGCTCCCAGCATCAGGGCGTCATGCGCATCCTGTACTCCCACTAAGACCGCTCTCGCATGCGACAAAGCCGGGCAGCCCCGATGGACGTGCCCGGCTTCGCTGTGGAAAATCGCTATCGCGCGCGGCTCGCTCTCTTAGCTCGCCCGCCGCGACCGCTGGTACTCGCCGCTTAGTTGCGTCAGCAGCTCGCGCGCCCGCGTGTAGCTGATGCCGCTTTCCGGCTCCGGCTCCGGCTTGCCGAGCGCCGCGCATAGCTTGCGGATGCTCGCCAACTGCTGCTCCGTCGCTGGCGCCCCTTCGCCGCCGCTCTCCGCACTGCCAGCCGCCGCGGCTACCGGACGCGCCGCAGGCGCCACACGTGCTGGCTCCCCGCGCTCCACCATCGCCGCGGCCGGCTCACGGATCGCGCTCACTTGCCGCTCGCGGCCCGCCGTGCGCCGTCGATCCACCGGGCTATCCACCACCCGCTCGCCCTCGTCCATCTCCGGCGCGAACGCCGTGCCGTAGCCCAGCGCCAAGAGCGCCCGGCCGAGCGACTTCGTGCTGGCCTTCTCCGCGTAGTCGCCGAAGTCTTTGGCCGATTCCGAGCCGTACATCGTCGTCTCGTTGCCCAGCACGTCGCGCACGTATGTCTTGAAGTGCGCCCAGCCAGCCTCGCGGTCCTGCTCCACCAGCTCCGAGCGCACGATGTAGGGCATCGTCGCCAGACCCGCCACGATCAGCGCGCGCTGGTCACGGATGAACCACAGCAGCCGGCTCTGTACGTTGAGGTAGTCGCGCCCTTTGAGCTGCATCAGGTGATCGTTGGGGTCGAAATCCTGGCCGATCCGCCAATTCAGCGGGAACTCAGCCTTCATCTCCGCCATCTCGTCTCTCTCCTCTCAGGCGCCGCCTCATGCGACACGGCGCGCATCGTCTGCCCACCCATTCTTCGCGTGCGCGACATAATCGGTTATCGCTCGGACACTCATTCTACAGATATTTGTTCTATTTTATCACATCCGCTCGGATCACGCAATGCGACAGCCATACAAAGACATACCGCTGTTTGCCGTCGGAGCGGAATCCCGCCACTGTGCCAGCCAGCCCACATGCATCCCAACCCGCCACGCGATCTAGGCAACGCCCGGCGGCGGTGCTACACTACCACGCGGTCTTCATCGCGCACCGTTACCACCGTCATTCCTGTGCCACCCGAAGAAGAGTCGGCAGCATGTTCTATCGTTTCGTTCGCCTCCTTGCCCGCCTGCTCGTCGCGCTCCAGATGCGCCTGACCGTCGTCGGCGCGGGCAATGTTCCCCGTAGCGGCGCCGTCCTGCTCGTCAGCAACCATCTTGGCACCATTGACCCACTCCCCATCGCCGTGCGCCTCCAGCGTGAGCTGCGCATGCTTGGCAAGGTGGAGATCTTTCGCTGGCCCCTCCTCGGCTGGCTCGCCCGCGCCGTGCGTGCCGTGCCTGTCCGCCGTGGCGAGGCGGACCGCGAGGCGCTGCGCGCCGTTACCGCGCTGCTGGGCAACGACCAGTGCGTGCTCGTCTTCCCTGAAGGCACCTACATCTATCCGCCCGCGCCCTCAATGATGCTGCCCGTCAAAACCGGGGCCGCCTGGCTGGCGCTCAAGACCGGCGCCGCTGTCGTCCCCATCGCCATCACCGGCACCGAGCGCGTCTGGACGCCGGCGCGCGGCTGGCGTCCCTGGCATCGCCCACCCGTGCGCGTCACCTTCGGCCAGCCATACCGTCCCATGCCGCCCGCCGGCCTACCCACCCGCGCCGCGCTGCGCGCCGTCGCCGAAGATATGGCCCACCGCATCGCCGCCATGCTCCCACCTGAATACCGCGGCTATTACGCGACCCATAGCACCTTGCCCTCGCACACCGAAGTACCCGCCGCCCAACCGTAGCCCGCGCTCTCGCCTTGACGCCCGCTCCCCACGCGCATACACTGCGGACAATGCGGTGCCCGATCCCGCGCTACCCGCGCCATCACCAGCCGCGGAGGTTCCCCATGGCCGATTCACCCACGCTGCCACAGACACGGGCCAGCGCCCGCGCCGCCATCCCCGCGCTCGCCGCCACGCCCTATAGCCATCCTGAATTCTACCGGCCTCCGCTCGTCTACCCCGATGTTCCCTTCCACGAGATGCTGGCCCGCACCGCCCTGCGCGTGCCGGAGCGCCCCGCCATCATCTGGCGCGACACCACCATCACCTACCGCGAACTGTACGCGCTCGCCCGCTCCGCCGCCGTCGCCCTGCGTGCGCTCGACCTCAAGAAGGGCGACAAGGTCTGCCTGCTGATGGCGAACCGCCCCGAATACCCCATCGCCTGGATGGCGGGCAGCATGCTCGGCCTCGTGCTCAGCCCCATGAACCCCAGCTACAAGGAGCGCGAGGTCGCCTACCAGCTCGAAAACAGCGAGGCCGCCGCCATCATCGTGCAGCGCGAGCTGCTGCCGCTCGTGCTCGCCGCGCGCGCCTCCGCGCCCACCCTGCGCCACATCCTCGTCACCGGCGCCGACGACATCGCCGACGCGCCAGACGCCATCCCCTTCGGCCGCCTCATCCGCGCCTACTCGCCCGCGCGCGCACCGCTGGAAGACATCCGCGGCGCCGATCTGCTCGCCCTGCCCTATTCCAGCGGCACCACCGGCCTGCCCAAGGGCGTCATGCTCACCCATCAAAATCTGGTGATCAACTTCCACCAGTTCATCTCGTCCGCGCGCGTCACCGAAAGCGATGTCTTCCTCGTCTTCCTGCCGCTCTACCACATCTACGGCGTCGCGCTGATGGGCCAGGCCACCTTCTCCGGATCGGCGCTCGTGTTGATGGAGCGATTCGTCCCCGACGAGGCCTTCGCGCTCATCCGCGACCACGGCGTCACCATCCTGCCCGTCGTGCCGCCGGTGCTGCTGGCCTTCGCCGGCATGCCGAACCTGAGCCGCGAGCTCTTCCCGCGTGTGCGCCACATGCTCTGCGCCGCCGCGCCGCTCGCCGTCGGCCCCGCCCAGCGCGTCGCCGCCGCCACCGGCATCCCCGTGCTGCAAGCCTACGGCATGACCGAAGCCTCGCCGCTTACCCACCACAGCCCCATCGAGCCAGCGCTGATCCGCCTCGCCTCCGGTGGCATACCTGTGAGCGACACCGAGCAGAAGGTGGTAGACCTGGAAGACCCCGACCGCGTGCTGCCCGCCGGCGAAGTGGGCGAGATCTGCGTGCGCGGGCCGCAGGTGATGCGCGGCTACTGGAAAGCCGAGGCGGAAACCGCCCGCGTGCTGCGCGACGGCTGGTATCACACCGGCGATGTGGGCTATGTGGACGAGCAGGGCTACGTCTTCATCGTGGACCGCAAGAAGGAGATGATCAAGACGCTCGGCTTTGGCGTCGCCCCGGCGGAGCTGGAGGCCGTGCTGCTGGAGCATCCAGCCGTGCGTGAGGCGGCGGTGATCGGCTGGCCCGACGAGCGCGCCGGTGAGATTCCGCGCGCCTTCGTGGCGCTGCGCGAGGGCGCGAGCATCACGGATGAAGAGTTGATGGTCTTTGCCAACGGCAAGCTCGCCAACTACAAAGCCATCCGCCGCGTGGATTTCGTCGCCGCCATCCCCAAGACCGCCTCCGGCAAGATTCTGCGCCGCGAGCTGAAGGCCGCCGCCCAGCCGTAACAACGGTGGCAACACGCCATGCTTCCGAGAGCAGCGCGAAGTCTTTGCGGTTCCAGGTGAAGACCGTCAAACCGCGATGCTGCGCCTCCAAGAACACGAGCTGGTCGTGCCAGTCGTATTCGTGCCGTCGTCGTAATCGGTCGTGTTCGTCATGGTATACCCTCCCGCCGCCCGCGCTCAAAGCGGGCCACTACCGGGGGCGCGCGGCTGGAGAGCAGTGTATCACGCGCGGCGAAGCCCGCATTTCCTGCCTATTCCCACTTGAAGGTGCGCGTGGCGGCGGCCAGGAAGATGCCGCCCCACAGCGCCAGCAGCAGCACGTCCGCACCGGCGACGCCGCGGCCGGTGAGCGCGCCGCGCAGCGAGTCGGCCAGCGCCGCGGGGGGCAGAATCTGCGCGGGAACTTGCAGGAACGGCGGGAAGTGATCCACCGGCAGGAAGATGCCGCCGATGGCGAGGAAGACGACATACAGGCCGTTAGCGCTCGCCAGCGTCGCCTCCGCGCGCAGCGCGCCGGCCATCAGCAGGCCCAGGCTGGCGAAGGTGAGCGTGCCGAGCAGCACGATCGGCACGGCCAGCCACGCGCTCGCCGCCGGGCGCCAGCCGAAGAACACCGCGCCGATGAAGACGAGCACGGCGATCTGCGCCACTTCCAGCGTCAGCACCGCCAGCACCTTGGCCGCCAGCAGCCCCCAGCGCGGCAGCGGCGACGCGCCCAGTCGCTTCAGCACGCCGTAGTAGCGTTCGTATGCCGTGGCGATGCCCAGGCTCACCATGCCGCTGGACATCACGGCGACGGCGATGATGCCGGGCAGCAAGAAGTCTATCGGCCGGCTGGCGATGCTTGGGATGGGGATGAGCGCGGCAAAGAAAACCAGGAACAGCACCGGCATGATGATCGTGACCAGCACGCCCTCGCCGCGCCGCAGCGTCATCGTTAGCTCGGCGCGCGTCTGTGCCAGGATGGCCTGGGATGGCGGCGCGGCGTTGGGAACGCCGGCGATGATGGCCGGCGCCGGGACGCCTGGCCCGCCGGTCGTGACAGTCTGACGTATCTGGCTCACGCGCGCATCTCCTTCCCCGTCAGCCGCAGGAAAACATCTTCCAGTGAGGAGCGGCCCACCCGCAGCTCGGACACGTCCAGCCCACGGTCGCGCAGCAGTGTGGTCAGCTCAACCAGCAGCGTGCGCGCGTCTCCCGTCTCGACAGTGTACTTGCCGCTGGCGTCGCGGCGGGCGGCGCGGGCGGTCGGCAGGGCGGCGAGCGCGGCGGTCTCGATCTCAGCGCCCAGCGTAACGTGAATCTCGGTGGTGGTGGTGGACTGGCCGCTCGTAAGTCCCGCGGGCGTATCGAGCGCGATCAGCTCGCCGTCATCCATGATGGCGATGCGGTCGGCCAGCCGCTCAGCCTCGTCCATGAAGTGGGTGGTGAGCAGCACAGTGGCGCCGCGCTCGCGCAGCGCGCGGATGATATCCCAGGTGGCGCGGCGGGCCTGTGGATCCATGCCAGTGGTCGGCTCATCCAGAAAGAGCAGCTCAGGCCGGCCCACCAGCGCGACGGCCAGCGCGAGCCGGCGCTTCTGGCCGCCGGAGAGCTGGCGGCAACGCACGCCTGAGGAGTCGCGCAATCCTACGAGATCGAGCAGGGCGACAGGGTCTTCGGGCTGGGCGAAGAAGCGCGCGAACAGATCGAGCACCTCGCCGGCGCGCAGGCTGGGATAGAGGCCGTCCTGCTGGAGCATGACGCCGATGCGCGGCTTGAGCCGTTCGCCGTCGCGGTGTGGGTCCATGCCCAGCACCGCGGCCGTACCGCCATTGCACGCGCGATAGCCTTCGAGGATTTCGATGGTGCTGGTCTTGCCGGCGCCGTTGGGGCCAAGCAGGGCGAAGACCTCGCCGCGGCGCACGGCGAACGAGACGCCCTTGACGGCCACTTTCTCGCCGTACGTCTTGCGCAGCCCTTCCACGCGAATAGCGTCGCCAGCGGCGGCGCGCTGCCGCTCGCGCGCGGCGGCGTCCACGGCGGGCGGCGTCGCGTTGGTCTGTGTCGTGTCCATCGTCTGTCTATTCCAGTCGTCTACACGTCGAGCGATACTGGTGAGACGCGAGCGCGGGTGATGGGTGCCGCACACGCGCACCCTGTAGACCATAGCGGGCCGCGCGGCGAACGGCAAACATGGGAGACCATGGGAGAGGTGTGGCATCGCCCGGCACGCCAAACGCGCGCTATAATGCCGGTGCGTTTCCCGCATCATCGCCATCATCGCCATCAACGCACGGCAACTAAGCCGCGCGCACCTTCCACCCACACCACACACCATACAAGGGATACAACCGCATGCACGAACGCGCCACGCTCGCCAACGGCATTCGCATCCTCACCGCGCGCATGCCATGGGTGCGCTCCGTGAGCATCGCCTATTTCTTCGGCGTCGGCTCGCGCTACGAGGCGGCGGACGAGTCCGGCGTCTCACACTTCATCGAGCACATGTTGTTCAAGGGATCGGAACGCTATCCCACAGCACAGGTCATCTCGGAGACCATCGAGGGCGTGGGCGGCGTGCTGGACGCGGCGACCGACAAAGAGCTGACCGTCTATTCCGCCAAGATTGCCAGCGTCCACTTCGAGCTGGCGATGGGGCTGCTGGCGGACATGGTGCGCCACCCGCGCCTAGAAGAGGCCGAGATGGAGAAAGAGCGGCGCGTGATCATCGAAGAGATCGGCATGTACCGCGACAGCCCGCAGGAGTGGGTGGGCGTGCTGGGCGACGAGACGTTCTGGCCGAATAACCTGCCGCTGGGGCGCGAGGTGGCCGGCACGCGCGAGACCGTGGAAGGCATCGGGCGCGCGCGCCTGCGCGACTATTACGCCTCACACTACGTGCCGGGCAATCTGGTGCTGAGTGTGGTGGGCAATGTCGAGCACGGCGCGGTGGTGGAGGCGGCGGAGCGATTGCTGGGTGACTGGGCGCCGCGTGAGACGCCTACCTGGACCCCCTGCCCGCCGCCGCTGGAGACACGGCGCGTGCGCCTGGAGAGCCGGCGCACCGAGCAGACGAACCTCTGCCTGTACACGCTTGGTCTGCCGCACCGTGACGCGGATTACTATGCGTCGGTGCTGCTGAACGCGGTGCTGGGCGACGGCATGGCGTCGCGACTGTTCCTGAACGTGCGCGAGCGCGAGGGGCTGGCCTACGACGTCAGCTCCGCGCCGATGCACTATCACGACACCGGCGCGTTCATCGTCTATGCGGGGGTGGACCCGAAGCGGGTGGACGCGGCGCTGCGGGCGATTCTGGCCGAGCTGGCGCGGCTGCGCGACGAGCCGGTGACGGCGGCGGAGCTGCGGCGCGTGAAGGAGTATACCAAAGGACGGATGGCGCTGCGCCTGGAGGATACGCACAGTGTGGCCTCGTGGCTGGGCGGGCAGGAGGCGCTGCTGCGCGAGGTGCGCGAGCTGGATGAGACGCTGGCGCGCATCGAGGCGGTGACAATCGAAGATGTGCAACGGCTGGCGCGGCGGCTGTTCGCGGACGAATGGCTGCGGCTGGCCGTGATCGGCCCACAGAAGGATGCGAAGGCGCTTGAGCGGCTGCTGCGGCTGTGAGGGCGTGGCAGATGCGCTGGGCTTCAGCCCGCCGTCCGTCCCATACGCCGGCACTTTTAGTGCCGTGAGCACCCATCAGCAGTCGGCTTCACTCTGCCTTGGTCGGCTCGGCGCTGTGATCTTCGACGTGAGAGATGGTGCCATCCACAGTGGCACTGGCTCCAGAGGTGGGCGCGCTCACTTCGCCAGTGGCGGATGGGCTTGCGCTCAACGATTGCGAGAGCTGGCTGAGTTTGGAGAGCGTGGATTGCGGGTCCGGCTCGGCGGTGGCGGCGCTCTGGGGCGGGTTGGTGAGGCCGGACAGATTGGTCAGGTTGAGATCGCGCGTCGCCTCGCGGAACTCGCGGAACGCCTTGCCAGCCGCCGCTCCCATGTCAATCATGCGCTTGGGCCCGAAGACCAATAGACCCACCCCAAGGATGACGATCAACTCCGGAAGATGCCCCAGTCCTAGCATCTGAATACCCCCTGTGCTACCCCGACGGCGCTGTGCCGTGGCTCGCGTGCGCTTGTACGCGGGCCGGTCGCCCGCGCCGCCCTTCCCTCTATGATACACCGCGTCACCGGCAATCGCACTCCCCCGCTCCTCATAGGCTCCATCACAAGCTGGGGGTTGAGCAAAGAAGGGGAGACCGCTCCTGTTGAGGAATTGAACGACAATCACAACAGGAGGGTCTCGGATGCGGTGGAGCATACGGGTGGTGATGGAGATAAACCCGGAGGCGGCGTTCGCGCTCGCCGTTGCGCTCGCCGTTGCGCTCATAGCGGCCGGTGCCCGCATGTATTGGACACTATCGCTGGGCGTGCGTGCCTGTCATCCCACCTCGTTCCTTGGTTGCGCCCTTGCATGGGTTGCACCCTTGCATGCGGCATTCCCCGCGATACGCTGGCATTCTTCCATGCCATGTCCCGCTCCGCTGCATTTCTAGTTGACACATCGAACTGTGAGGTGTACTCTTCCACCGACCAGGACGTGTCCGGGACCACGCCACGAACGCCGTCATTGCGCAGGAAGGCAGGTTCCTTTCATGACTATCCCGGCCACCAACGGCATCCCGACCGCCCGTCGCGTCATGCTCATCTCCACCTCGCGTGACCTCGCCGCCCACTATGAGCGAGTCCGCGATGCGCTGGCCCGCGTGGATGGGCTTCTCCCGCTCCCACCGGAGCCTGCCCTGGCTGGCACTGGCGACGCGGATTCCATCGCCCTCACCACGCTGCGCGCCGCCGACGTCTGTGTGCTGCTCGTTGCCTGGCGCTATGGCTCTGTTCCCACTGGCGAGCTGCGCTCGACCACCCACAGCGCCTATCTGGAGGCGCACGTCGCCGGCCTGCCGATCCTCGTCTTCCTGGCCGATCCCGCCACCGACGCCCCCGCCGGCCCAGGCGCCCCCTTCCCCGCCGTCACGCGCGATCCCGCCCACCGCGCCCAACTGCTCGCCTTTCGCGCCGAACTGGAGTTCGCCCACGCCGTCCACTACTTCATCACTCCCAGCGATCTCGCCGCCAGCGTTACCAGCGCCACTACCGCCCTGCTCGCCGATCTGCGCGCCGATCAGCTTCGGGTGCCCAGCCTGATCTACCCGCGCGGCCCGCGTACCCCGCGCGACTTGCCGCCCCGCACGCCCGGCTTCGTCGGCCGCGAGCGCGAGCGTGTCGCCCTCCTCGACGCGCTGCGTCGCGGCCAGAGCGTTGGCCTCGCCGCCGTCGTCGCCGGCACGGCCGGCATCGGCGCATCCAGTCTCGCCACCGAGGCGCTGCATACCCTGGCGCGCGAGCCGGAAGCTTTCACCGGCGGCATTGCCTGGGTTCGCTGTGACGGCCGCGCTGACCTGGACGGCCTCGCCTGTATCTACGATCGCGTGCTCGCCGCCTGGGGCGCCGCGCTTGCTCCCGGCGAGCCCGCCAGCAACGCGCCCGCCCGCGCACCGCACTCCAAGGAGGCTATCGAGCTGCGCGAGCGCGCCCTGCGCCAGCTTCGCTCCGCGCCACCCCTTGTGGCTGGCGGCCAGGATCAGGATCGGGAGCGTGGCGCGCAAGCGCTCCCGCCCGCGCTGCTCCTGCTCGACAACGTCGAGCGCCGCCTGCCGCTGGACCGCGCGCTGGAGACTTTCGCCCCGCTCGCCATCACCGTGCTCGTCACCGCGCGCCACCAGCCCGCATCGCCCTATCTGCGCCTGCTCCCGCTGGACGTGCTCGACACCCCCGCCGCCATCCGCCTCTTCGCCTCCCGCTACCGCGATCACGGCGGCTCCTGGGAGACCGACCCCGACACGGTAGGCGCGCGCTTCGTCGTCGAGCTGCTCGGCCGCCTGCCGCTCGCCATTGAGCTGGCCGCCGCGCGTGCCGCCTCCCTCCGCCTCAGTGTCCATGCCCTCGGCGATGAGTTGGCCGCGGCCGACCGGCAGGGCCAACTCACTGGACCTCTCGACACCGCGCCCGCCGTCCGCTACCTCTTCGACCAGACCCTCACCGCTCTCCCCAGCGCGCGGCGCACCCGCTTCGCCGCCCTTGCCCTGCCCGACTGGCCGGACTGGCCGCTTCCCGTTGTCGAGCGCCTGCTCGCCGCCCTCCCTCCCAATGGATCGGGCGTGACCAGCGCCCGCGCCGATCTAGAAGCGCTTGCCACGCTCTCCCTCATCACCATTTCTGCCTCCCATGACTATTCCGCGCACGCCTCCGGCGCCATCGCGCTACCGCGCGTCTCGCTGCATCCGCTGCTGCGCGACCTCGCCCTGGCCGAGTGGGAGCGCCAGCCTGAGGATGTCCGCCGCGCCGCCGCCATCGCCCTGCTGGACGCCCTCGATAGCTTCGTCGCGCCGCGCCGCGCCAACTCCGCCGCTCTCGCGCGCGAGGAGGAACTGATGCGGGGCGCGCTACGCACCACCGCCAGCTACGTGGATGCCGATCGGCTGGCGGCGACCGCATCTCGCTGGGCAGATCGCTCGCGCGCGAGCGCGGTTGTGCCACCCGGCGCGAACGCTGCCGCTGCCATCTCCATTCCACGGCCACCCGCCGCCTTTCCCACCGGCGACTCCAGCAATCTCGGCAGTTCTGGCAACTCCAGCGACTCCGGCGACATGAGCGACGACGTCAGCGCCAGCGCGACCGCGCGGCTCGACTCACCCGCCACACCGGCTGCCGCACCGGATGTGCCACCTCCCACAATGCCCACAACGTCCGCATCAGCAGCGTCGCTGGACCCCTCACCTGACTCCGTGCCTGTGGCCATCCCTGATCCGATGCCCGCTCCCACCCGGCGCAAGCGGCGTTGGTGGCTTTTCGGTCGCAAGGTGTAGTCTTGCGGTATCTGGTGACAATGCGGCAACCGTGGGAGCGAGCGCAAGGGCAGCATCCCCACGCTGAAGCCGCGCCATCTACTGGCTGGGCCGCCGGTCGCCCGCGACGGCGACCGAATTCGCGAGAGGAGCGGCCGTCTCCACCGCCTGGGTGGCCCTCGCCAGCTGACGGAAGGCCAGCAGCGCCAGCGCCGCGAACAGCACCGTCTGCGCCACGTGAATCCAGAGCCAGGCGTGCGCGCTCCCCGCGCCGACCACCTGCCGGATGGCGTCGCCCGGCCACACGAGCGTGAAGAAGACCAACAGCCCCAGCGCATGCACCACAATGCCCGGCACAATTGATCCGGTGAGGTAGGCCATCGTGCCGAGCATACTATCTACACAGAGATAGAAGACCAGCACGGGCCACACGAAACCCTGCGTCAGCGCGTGCGCCGGCGCGATCACCATGGCCGCCACCAGAATCGCGAGCGGCCCCGCTCCCACACGTTCAAGCGCGCCCTGGAAATATCCTCGGAAGCCCGCCTCCTCCGCGACCGACGAGACAAGCGACGCCATGAGCAGCACCAGCGCCACAGTGAGCGCCGGATAGGCGGAATAGTCCGGCAGGGCGCGCGCCGGCACGCGCGTGAGCTGCGCCAGCACGATCCACAGCCCGGCGACCGCGATGATGGACAGCACACCCGCCGCCAGGGCCCAAGCGAATACCCTGGACGGCAGCCACACGGCTCGCAGGGAGCGCCGCCGAGCATCCGCCGCGCGCCGCGCGCCCCACCCACCGAGCAAACGCCACATCAGCCAGAGGAGCACTGCCATCACCGCGACGGCCCAGGGAATCGCGGGCGTAGTCGCCAGATTGGCGACAAGCAGCCCGGTCCACACGCCCCCGGCGAGCACCGTAAGTAGAAACGCCAGCACGCCAGTCCACACGACCGCGGGAACCCGACCTATGAGGGAGCGCATTATCATGCCCCTTTCTCGGAGCGCGCCGGAGACGCGCTCCCATCCGCCCGCCACCCACTGAATCGTTTGAATCGTTTCGCGCCGGCCATCCGCCCAGCGGGAAATGACCATGGCGTTTTGATTGAATGCCCTTAATTGGATGCTCTCGTCATGAGTGTACCAGATGCGCTCACACTTCGCCGGCCTGCCACACTGCCGATCCCGTGCCAATCCACTTCAGAACAAAATCGAAAATCGGCAATGTTGATCATCCCAGTCAACATCATCGTCACCCTTTCCCCTCCACGTTGCTTCTCCCCTCTCTTCTCCACCCTCTGCGCTCTCTGCGCTCTCTGCGTCCTCCGCGGTTCAATTCTCTCCCGTCCTCTGTGTTCCTCCGTGAGGTTCTCGTCCCGTTCCCGTAGCTGGCAAACGTGGCATGCGCCGCCATGTATGCTACCATGGGGTTCACGACATCTCGCACGTTCGAGCCGCTTCTCTTCGCCTGGCCGTTGTCCTCCCTCACCCAGATAGGCAGGAGTACGCCGCGATGACGAACCCCACTCCACCACTCACGTCCGCCCAGGGCGATCATGCCGAGCGCACCCTAGATGTGCATGGCGTGACCACTCACCTCTTCGAGGCCGGCGATCCCACCGCGCCGCCGCTACTCTACCTGCACGGCACCAGCCTGGGCAACCTCTGGCTCGACGCCCATCGCGCCCTCGCCCGCCACTTCCACCTCGTCGCGCCCGACATCCCCGGCTTCGGCCTCTCGCCGCGCCCGGACTGGATGCGCGACATGGACGACTACGTGCTCTACCTGCGTGACCTGCTCGACACGCTGGGCCTGGAGCGGCCCAGCGTTGCTGGCCACTCGCTCGGCGGCTGGATGGCGCTGGAGCTGGCCGTGTGGTATCCAGAGCGGGTGGGCAGCCTCGTCCTCTCCAACGCGGCGGGCATCCGCGTGAAGGGATCGCCTATCGCCGACCTGTTCGCCATGAACCCGCAGGAGCTGCTGGCGGCGATCTTCGAGGATGTCAGCTATGCCGCGCCGCTTATCCCCGCCGAATTCAGCGTGGACTACATCCTCGACCAGTATCGCCAGCGCACGACGCTGGCCTCGCTGGCCTGGAATCCGCACTTCGATCCCAAGCTGGAGCGGCGGCTGGCGCGCGTCACCTGCCCGACACTGATTGTCTGGGGCGAGAAGGACCGGCTCATCCCGCCGGTCTATGGCGAGACATTGCACCGCCTCATAGCCGGCTCACAGCTTGAGGTTCTCGCCGGCACCGGGCACATGCCGATGTTCGAGAAGGCCGAGCAGTGGGCGGGGCTGATCAGTGATTTCGCCGCCGGCACTGGTGCTCACTCCGCGCCGGTCGCCGCCTCCGCCGCGCAGGCGCGGCCATGATGCGTTTTGACGAATTACGGCGGGCAGGCCGCCACGCGGGCGGGATAGCCGGCGATTGCCATCGCGCCTCGGGGCCGGTGGCCGCAAAGTCCACCTACATGGACTGGAGAGAGGCACCGCGGTGTCCGTAGCGCACGGGATAAGACGAGCGAGCATCCGTTGAGCATCCACCCAGATCCCAGGAGGCGCACGCGATGGGTACGTTGCAGTTCCACTACTTCCACCTGATGCCCTGGCCGCACCTGCCGCCCGACTTCGACACGGCGTACGACTCGGCCTGGGTGACACTGCCCAACGCCAACTACGATCCGGAGAAGGGCCACGCGCTCTATAACCGCTATTTCGACGAGATCGAGCGCGCCGACAAGCTCGGCTGGGACTCGGTGATCGTCAACGAGCACCACCAGAACGCCTACGGCACCATGCCCTCGCCCAATATCATGGCCGCCGTGCTGACGCAGCGTGTCAAACGGGCGAAGATCGGTATCGTCGGCAACGCGCTGCCGCTGCACGACGATCCGCTGCGCGTGGCCGAAGAACTGGCGATGCTGGATGTGATCAGCGGCGGGCGCATCATCTCCGGCTTCGTGCGTGGCACCGGCATGGAGTATTTCAGCTATAACATCAATCCGACGATCAGCCGCGAGCGCATGAACGAGGCGCACGACCTGATCATCGCCGCCTGGACACGTCCCGGTCCGTTCGCCTGGGAGGGCGAGCACTACAACTACAAGTACGTCAACATCTGGCCGCGCCCCATCCAGCAGCCGCTGCCGATCTGGTTGCCTGGCACGGCCAGCCGCGAGACGATTGATTTCGCCGCCAGCCATAAGTATCCGTACATGACCGTCTTCATGCCGATGGAGCAGCGCAAGATGGCCTACGCGATGTACCGGCGCATCGCCGAGGAGAAGTACGGCTACGAGGCGGCGCCGGAGCAGCTTGCCTTCTGCACGCCGGTTGTGGTCTCGGAGACGGATGAAGACGCGCGCAAGATCGCCGATGAGTATCTGATGTGGCTCTTCGACAAGGGGTTGAAGGTCAAGCCGGAATTCAACTTCCCGCCGGGCTACATCAGCGAGGGCAGCATGCGCGGCATGCTGATGAGCGGCGCGCTCACCCGCCCCAAGCCCGACTTGCAAACGCTGATTGACACGGGCGTGGTGATCGTCGGCAGCGTGGACACGGTGATCGAGAAGCTGGCATATTACACCGACGAGCTGCACGCGGGTATGCTTGTGACCGGCGGGCATGTCGGCGCGATGCCTGATGAGCTCGTGCTGAAAGGGCAGGAGCTGATGGCGAACGAGGTGATGCCGCACTTCCGCCCCAAGCCCACCGAGAAGAAGCCGCTGCCCGTCGAGATCACGACGACGAGCGCGTAGGGAGTCCTCACCCCCCGGCCGGCGGTTGAAACCGCGCCTGGAGGGCCCGCGGCCGCGACGTCCGCCGTCGCGCAATACCGTTCAAATAAGCGTGACCTCTTCCGCGATTCCCGACGTTTCGGGACGAGAGATGCCGCGTGCGCAGTCGCCGGATGGCGGGCGATTCCGCCGGCGACGAGTCGAACCATGCTCGGCCGCTT
>JAICVS010000225.1 GCA_025935195.1 Ktedonobacterales bacterium | reverse complement strand
GTGCCATCGTGGCCCGTGCGGGCCACCCGGCTTTCACCCCCATGCCTGAAGGCAGGGGTACTCAGCCGGCTTCTCCTGGTAGCGAGTGCCACGCGCGGGGATCGGGGATCAGGAGTCAGCCCGCCGGCGTGGTCGTGTTGCGGACGTAGATTTGCAGCGTCCCATGCGCGGCCGCGACGTGATAGCGTTCGGCCAGGGTCCGTCGCAGCGCGGCAAGCTCCGCGAAGTAGGCGGCATCGCCGCCGACGCGGCTATCGCGATCCCACACCACCACGTCGTAGCGGCCGGTGTGGAGGTCCGCTGAGATCTGGGCCAGCAGGGACGGGGTGAGATTGATAGGCAACAGGTAGACGAAAGCGTCTGATGGCGCGTGATTTGCCAGGTAGTAATACTCCGGCTCGGCGGGGACCACGAGCAGGCGCGTGCCGGGCGGGGCGTAGCCCGCGATCCAGGCGCCAACGTCCGCCTGCTGTCGCAGAGCGGGAGGCCACGCGCTCGCGAGCAGCGCGCGCGCGCAGGTCACGAGGATGATGCCCACGACCAGCGCCCAGGCGAGCAGTGGGCGCGGCCGCGCGGCGGCGGGCCAGGTTGTCCGCTGAGGCCGCACGCGCCAGCCATTCATCATGGCGTCTACCACGGCGGCGAAGCCCAGCGCCGCCAAGAGCGCGGCCCAGGGCGCGACTTGCAGCCAGTAGTGGGGATAGGCATGCGACTTGAACGGCAGCAGAGCCAACGCGCCGATCAGCACGCTTGTCACCACTCCCAGGCTCGGCGCGCGCCGCTGCCCGTCGCCGCCACTGCGTATCCAGCGCCACGCTCCCACGGCCCCGGCCGCGACCACCACGCCCGCGACATACCACAGCGCGCGAAACGCCTGGATGCTGTCGCGCATCGCGCGCACGATCTCGGTGGGCGAATCGGATGGATAGCGGGCGACATTCGAGATGACCACCTGATCGATCAGTGGGCCGAGCGCGCCAGCCAGCGCGAACAGGCCGCAGACCACCAACCAGGGGATCAGCACGCCAGCGAGCAAGGCGATCAGGGCGCGGATGCGCGCGCGTGTGGGGCGCCACCAGGCTTCTCCCGGCGCTGACGCTGCCGCGAGGACGAGGGCCAGGCCCGGCAGCGCGAGAATGGCCGGTTGCTTGAAGAGCGTGCCCAGCGCCAGCAGCAGACCCGCTCCGAAGGCCCGGCGCGAACCCGCTCCACCGGCCGCCATGACCACGGCCCACACAGTACAGGCGACAGCGACCGGCTCGGTGAAGAGTTGATCGCCGCCGTAGATGGGCGCGGCGAGCAGCCAGAGGAGCGCGGCGAGCGCCCCTACTTCCAGGCGCCACCAGCGCCGGCCGAGGAGAATCAGCCCGGCGGCGGTGAGCAGGTTTGTGGCCGCGAATACCGCGCGTGCCACGAGGACTTGCTGTACTGGGCTGAAGTGGCTGGTCAGCGCCAGCAGCGCCGCCAGCAGGTAATAGACGCCCGGCGCCTTCTGATCGAAGACATCGCGATAGGGGATGCGGCCATGCGAGATGTCACCCGCGATCACCAGGAACGCGCCTTCGTCGCGGTCGAGCGGGCGGGCGATGCCGGCCATGCTCACGAGGGCCACGAGCGCGCAGGCGATGACAACCATCCACAGTCGTGGATCGCGCACGCGGCGGCGCCAGCTCCGCTCGCCGCCAGCGAGGGCGACGGCGCCTGAGTGCGAATCCCAGGGCTGCGCCGGCATGGCCGAGGGCGCTTCCATCCTCCCCCCTTCCATCACGCCGCGCAAGGTGTCCTCGCCCCTGATCCCCTCTCCGTGCGTGGAGAGGGAGGCACATTGCTCCGGGTGGCGGCGGTGCTATGAAGAACACCAGGCCCGGTGAGGCCATGATAGCAGCAACAGCGGCAATGGCAGCACGTGGTAGCAGCAATGGCGGCGACCGCGCCACGATTTGGCGCGGCGGCACGGCGCCAGCGGCCTATACCTCGCCTCCGCTGGATGCTCCGCTGGTCCCTTCCGTCCCATCCGCCTCAGGCGACGGGCGGATCAGCACTTTGTCTATGCGCCGGCCGTCCATGTCGAGGACTTCGAGCACCGCGCCGCCCACGCGCACTGACTCACCGGCCGCTGGGATGCGTCCCATCCGCGCAAGCACAATGCCTGCCAAAGATGTGTACTCGCCGCGCTCCTCGTCCGGCACCGGCGGCAGGAGTCCGCCCTCCTGCTCGCGCACGCTCTCATACGCCTCCGCGCCGTCTACCAGCCACGTGCCATCCGGCCGGCGGATGACCGCATGTTGGTCGCGCGCCTCGCCGATGTCGTACTCGTCGGTGATCTCGCCCACCAGCTCTTCCAGCACATCCTCCAGGGTCAGCAATCCCGTCACCTGCCCGTACTCGTCGCTCACCAGCGTCATGTGCGCGCCCTGTCGTTGCAACAAGGGGAGAATGTCGGCCGCGCGCTGGTGTTCCAGCACAAAGATCGCCGGGCGGGCCAGGGCGCGCAGATTGATCTCCTCATCGCTCGCTATCTGCTCGCGCGCCCGCAGCAGATCCTTGACGTGGAGGATGCCCAGCACATCGTCGAGCGTCTGGGCGTAGAGCGGTACGCGCGAATAGCCCGAGGCCAGGATGCGCTGGATCGCCTCGGCGACTGGGCCGGTCGCGTCCACCGCGACGATCTCGGCGCGTGGCGTCATGATCTGGCGCACGACACGGTCGGTGAAGCGGAACGCGCGGCGGATGAACTGCGCCTCGCCCACCGCGACGGTTCCGCTGCTGGTGCCTTCGTTGGTGAGGTAGAGGATGTCTTCCTCGGTGATCGGCATCTCACCGCTGCCGCGCTGGCCGAGCAGCCGCAGCACGATATTGCTGGAGGCCGAGAGCAGCGCGATCACGGGGGAGGCGAAGCGGCTCAGCCCCGCCATGAACGGGGCGACGCGCGCCGCCAGGCCGTCGGCATGGCGCAGGGCGTAGCGTTTGGGGACGAGCTCACCCAGCACCAGCGAGAAGTAGGTGATCAGGCCGACGACCAGCACGAATGCCAGCGTATCGGCCACCGGAGCCAGCGCGGGGATGCCTCTCAGTCCGCCGGCCAGCGCCTCGCTGATGCGCGCGCCGCCGAAGGCCGCGGCCAGTGTGCTGATGAGGGTGATGCCCACCTGCACCGTCGCCAGGAAGCGATCGGGATGCTCCGCCAGTTCCAGCGCCTCACGCGCGCCATGATTTCCCGTGTCGGCCCGCCGCTGCAAGCGGCTGCGCCGCGCCGAGACGACGGCGATCTCGGAGCCGGAGAAGAGGCCGTTGGCGATGATGAGCGCCAGGGTGATGGCGATCTCCAAGATGGTGCCGGTCATGCGCGTGACTCCCAATCCTTGTGAGCATGGCGACGCTGCTCTCAATGTGTGTCGCTCGTGTGTCGCTCATGTGCCGCTCGCATCAGTAGCACATGGGTAGCACATGCGCGCGCTTCGCCGCCACGATGCCGCGCTTCGCCGCGCGAGGGCAAGCCCTGGCGTTACGCGCCGTTCAGCATTGACAGGCGAGGCTGATGCGGGTACAGTCTGCATCCACGCTCCGCGGCGATGGCGCGGGCGCGGCTGGAACGGTACTTACAAGCGGCGAAGGATGGGACATGGGGCATCCGCTGGATCTGCTGGAGCGTGCGCGCCGCGAGGGGACGCCGCTGATTGATGGCGAGCGCGCGACGTTCGTGTGGGAGGGCGAGCGGCCACCGCGCCTGCTGGGCGACTTCAACAGGTGGAGCGAGGACGCGGATGTGGGCGGCGACGGCATGCCGCGGTGGCGCGCGGAGGCGGATGTCTGGACGCTGACGCTCATGCTGCCGCGCGATGGCTACTTCGAGTACGTCTTGCAGGCCGGACACGAGCGGCTGACCGATCCCTTGAATCCGCGTCGCGTACACAACGGTCTGGGCGCGGCGAACTTCTGGTTCCGCATGCCCGACGCCGCGCCCTCGCCGCTGATCCTGCGCGAGCGCGGCACAGCGCGTGGGTACACGACGCGCCACCTCGTGCGCGGCGACCACCTGATCGCGGGCGGCGAGCGCGTGGTCTACCTGTATCAGCCGCCGGTTGAGGCTCCCTGCCCGCTGCTGGTCGTCTGGGATGGGCGTGACTACCTGCGGCGCGCGCGCATCTGCCAGAGTGTGGAGAACCTGATCGCGGCGCGGCGCATCGAGCCGGTGGCGCTGGCGCTGGTGGAGCACGGCAGGGCGGCGCGTTTCATGGAGTACGCCTGCTCGGAAAGCACGCTGGCCTTCCTGATGCGCCACGTGCTGCCGCTGGCGCAAACGCACCTGCGGCTGGTGGACCCGCGCGCGGGGCGCGGCGCGGGGCGGGGTGATGAGGGGCAGGCGGGCGCGTATGGGGTGCTGGGCGCTTCGATGGGCGGGCTGATGGCGCTCTATACCGGGCTGCGGCTGCCGGATGTCTTCGGGCGCGTGCTGAGCCAGTCGGGCGCGTTCGGGCTGGAGATTGGCGGGCGCGATCTCGTCGTCGCCGAGCTGATCCGGCAGGTGCGGCCCGCTCAGTCCATGCGTCCGGCCGTCTGGATGGACTGTGGGCGCTACGAGTGGCTGGTGGAGTCGAACCGCCGCACGCATCGGCTACTCAACGAGCATGGCTACGCCGCGACGTACCATGAGTACGCCGCCGGGCACAACTACACCGCCTGGCGCGACGACCTCGCGCGCGGCATCGAGGCGCTCTTTCCCCGGCAATGAAGCGGCGCGCGTGCCGTTTTGACAGGGCCATCCGAGCGGGGATACAATGCGGATGACTCCCCTTCGGAGGTGCGGCCCGCCGATGAACGCGAACATTGCCCTCAAACCCGTCTACACCATCGCGCGCGGCGTGCTGGCCGCGCCGCCCTTCGCGCGGCTACGCACCCTGCCACTGCTGTACAAAGTGCTGGTCGCCAACAGCGTGGTGATCCTGCTGGGCGCGACGATGGGCACGTACCTGGCGACGCGGCTGCAAGGGAACAGCCGGCCATGGGTGCTGGTGGGCTTTGTGGTGACGGGCCTGAGCCTGAGCGTCGTCATCAACTTCGCGCTGCTCAAGCTGGCGCTCTATCCGCTGGAGCGGCTGCGCGACACGATGCGCCGTGTGCAGGCCGGTGATCTCGGCCAGCAGGCGCCAGTGACGGGCCAGGACCCCGACGCCGACCAGCTCGCCATCGCCTTCAATACGATGCTCGCCGCGCTGGAAGACCTGTCGAAGTCGCGCGCCAGCCAGATCCTGCATGCGCAGGAACTAGAGCGCCGGCGCATCGCGCGCGAGCTGCACGACGAGACGAGCCAGGTGCTCACCTCGCTG
>JAICVS010000171.1 GCA_025935195.1 Ktedonobacterales bacterium | reverse complement strand
TCGCCGCCGGAAAGCTCGGCGACCCGGCGCTCGACGAGGTGCTCGGCGTCCATCGCCGCGAGCGCCGCCCGTGCGCGCGGCTCGATCTCTCCCGGCGGCACGCCGAGGTTCTCGAGGCCGAACGCGACCTCGGCCTCGACGCGCGTCAGCACGAGCTGGTCCTCGGGATCCTGGAAGACGGTCGCGACGGCGCCGGCGAGCTCGGCCGGCCGGGTGCGGCGCGTGTCGCGGCAAGTCGGCTGTGCCCTTGCCCTGGGCGAGCTGGTAGAGGGCGGGATTGATGAAGCCGAGCGGGTGGCCGGCCTTCTGGTTGGCGAGGGCGATGAGGCCGGCCCAGAACGGGGCGGCGGCGCTCGTGCCGCCGATCACCTGCCAGCGGTTGAGCGCGCGGATGATCCAGCCGCTATGGGGGTCGGCATTGGCGGCGATGTCGGGCACGCCGCGACGGTTCTGGAGCTGACTCTGAACCGCCGAGGGGAGTGTCTTCTGGTAGTCGGGTGTGGCGAAGAAGCGGCTGAAGCCGCCGCCGCTGCCGTCCCAGGCGCTTTCGTCGAAGAAGTGGTTGCCGTCGGTGAGCAGGGTGGTGCCGCCGGCGCTGGTGACCCAGGGGTCGTCGGAGGGGAAGCTGGTGGTCGCTGTGGAGGAGAGCTGTGTGGGGGTCAGGTCGGCGAAGTCGGTGGCGCCGTTGTCGCCGGAGCCGGTGACAAAGGTGACGCCCTGCTGAGTAGTGGCCTGGTGGAAGAGGGTGTCCCACTTGGCGATCTCGGCGCGGCCGGCGGTGTCCGTGAGGGTGACTTCGGAGACGCCCCAGCTCATGCTGATGACGCTGCCGAGATGGTGATCCAGGGCGTACTGTTCGAGCTGGCGGAACTCTGGCAGGCCGATGGTGCCTTCCGTCTCGGAGACGGGGCTGGTGAGGACGACGATCTTGGCGCCGGGGGCGACGGCGTGGACGATCTCGGCGTCGAGCGCGGTCTCGCCGGCCCAGCCGAGCATATCGTCGTTGCTTGGATCGAAGGGCTTGGAGCCGATGGGGGCGATGACCTGGATGGTGATCGGGGGTAGGTTGTAGCGCTGGTTGTAGGCGTCTATGTCGGCCTGGAGGGTGGGATCGCCGAAGGATTCGATGAGCACGACGGTCTGGCCCTGGCCGGTGATGCCCTGCTGGTGGAGAGGCGCGATGTCGTAGGCGGAACGGATGTCATCCGGGGCGTAGGCCTGGGCAGCGAGCGGGCCATGGGAGCCGGAGGTGGTAGGGGCGGTGGTGGGCAGGACGGTACGCCGGCTCACGGTGGGCGCGGCGAAGGGGCCACAAGCCGCGAGCAGCAGCGCGGCGAGCAGGATGCTCAATACACAGAGTCGTGACGCGCGCACGATTGGTCTTCCTTTCATTCCCCCACAGTTCCCACGGCAGGCGATATCAGGCGCTGAACCGCTCCCGCACCTGCTCCAGTGTGTCGGTGCCCACATGCGCCAGCACGCGCTGGAGCGCGGCGAGGTCGGCGCTGGCGATGGCTTTGGCCAGCGCGGACGGCAGCTCGCCGAAGCGGCCTTGCAGCGCGATGCGGGCGGCGTCGCGCGTGGCTTGCGGTTCAGCGTGCGCCGCCGCCCGCATCGCCGCTTTCTCCGTTGCCTCGCGATGCCACAATTGATCGAGCGGTGAGCTCTCGAGAATCTCTTGCGACATGACTAGTCTCCTGACCAGCGCCAGCGCCGGGCTTGCGCCGTGGGCGCGGGCGCCGAAGACGGCGAGCAACTCTTCAAGCTCGACGACCTCGGCGTCAGATGCGCGCATTGACGATCTCGGCGGCGCGCTCGATGATAGCGAAGTCGCCGGCGTCGCGCGTGAAGGCAACGAGCGGCAGCAGCCCGACCAGGCCGCTCTGGATCAGACGCTCCGCGGGCAGGTCGTATAACGCGATGCCAACGAAGCGCCAGGTGGCGAGCAACAGGTCGCCAGCACGCAGCACGTAGGGCGAGACGGGTGGTGTTCCGTCGCGCTCCAGCCAGAGGACGACCGAGATGATGGGCAGGCCGGTGACGATGCTGGCGCGGGCGCCATACTCGAAGAGGCGGCGGCCGATGTCTAGCCGTGGACGCGCCTCGGCCTCCAGATCCACCGCGCACTCGATACCGTGGTAGCGGACGCGCGGCAGCGTATCCAGCACGAGCTGTGGCTCGGTCGCCACGTCCACCGGCAGCGTGCCAAGATAGTCGGCGTCGGGCACGGCGAAGGCGAGCACGTCGCGCGGGTGGGTTTGAATCAGCCGCTTGATGCCCTGATCCATCTCCGGCACGGCAGCCCTCCGTTTCGCGCGCCCGTCGCTCCCCGGCGCAGTATAGCATTCGCTGAGATGGATACGCACGAGACGGCGGCGCGCTAACAGCGCGGCGCGGCGAAGGAGGGGATGGCGATTCAGCGCTGCTGGCGGCGAACCATGGGTAGGTGGGCGGCGCCGAGGGCGGAGGCGCAAGAGGCGCAGACGTAGAAGCCCTCCCGCTCGCGGTAGGTGAGATCGCCGACGCGGAAATAGAGGTAACAGATGCCGCAGCGGGCAACACCACCCTGGCTGGCGACGGTGCGATTGTCGGCGAAGAGGGCGCGCAGCGAGTCGATCAGTGGGCCAACCTCGCCGCGCACGTCGAGCTGACGCGCGGGGCGCTCGTCGCCTTCGTACCGCCCGTCGCGCTCGTCGCGCTCGTCGCGCTCGTCTTCGCGCCAGTCGTTCGTGGCGACACGGTTGGTGAGGACGAAGCGGTCGGGTCGGGGGGGCGGCTCCATGGCCACCGGCGGCTCTGTGGCGTGGTGGTGCGCCTGGCTGTTGTGATAGCCATTCTGGTGGCCGTTGGCGCCGTGCGGCAGGTAAGGCTGGCCGGCCTCGCCCGTGCGGGGGCGGGCGAGTGGTGGGCGTGCGGCGGTGTCGCGCTGGGGCCGGGCAGGCGCGGGTAGGGGTGCGGGGAGTGGATGGCGCGCGCGCGGCTCCTGGTGTAGCTCAGGATGTGGGTCGTGTGCCTGGAATCGCTCCGGTTCGAGGCGTGGCTCCTCGGTGAGTGGCGGCAGCGCGGGGGTGGTGTCCTCGGCGAGTGGGGCCGCATCTACCGTTTCGGCGGCCTGGCCGGCCGCGCCGGGAGTCTGCTCAAGATGGGCGGCCTGCTGTGGCACGGAGACGGCCGGGGGCGGTGGCGTGTCATCCTTCGGTGGCCCAAAGGTGGGCGCTGTGGGAGAAGGGGGCATGGCGGGTGGCGCAATCGGAGGTGGGGTGGGCTTCGGCTGGACGATGGGCGCGTTGGTGGGCTGAGAGCCGCGCGGGCGCTGGCCGCCGTGGCGGTGTCCCTTGTTGCGCCCCTTGCGATTAGTATGTCCACTGGTCATCGTGTGCTCCTGGTGTGCTCCTGGCGGTACGAGTGGCTCGGCCGGGTGGGTGAGCTGGGTAAGCCGGCCGGGCGACGGGATGGGATATCCAGTGAGCGGCAGGCCGCATGCGCGCCGAATCGAGGCGGTGACAGCCGGCGTAGCTGGTTGGCACGGGAGCATCCCATCTCTCTATTGTACGCCATCGTGGGGTGCGGTCGAGACCGAGAACATGGACAACGAGCCCGCGCGCGAATAAGACAGTGCGCTACCCACACCGCACTCGCCACCCGTACCGCGCGGCTGGCGGCAGTGTAGCACGACGGCCAAATCGTGTATCCGAGCGCTGAGTGACGCTGAGCGACACGAGGCCTCGTCTTGGAGAACGGGGTCGAAGCCAGTATGGTCAGAATATCAACAAACGCCCGTGCAAAAATTGCGCTTGCGCACTGCCAGGACCGGTGAAGGGAAATGGGTGACAGGCGGGAAGTGTCCGCGGAAACCGGCATGCGGATTGCATGGCTGAGCCAGTGTAGTAGGGAGCATGTGCTATGCGCTGCCAATGCCCGCGCATACCGGCACAATCAGCGCCCTGGTGACGCTGGCCTTGCGCCAAGACGCCAGAACGCGTGGAGAGGTGGCACCGCCGATAGTGCTCATGAGCGCGGCAGGGGGGCGATATCTGGATGGAACGCCGGCTGACGCGATCATCGGCAAGCCGTTCGATATCGCGGAGATCGATGCGCTGCTGCACCGGCTGGTTGGCGCATCTGGGCACGGTGATGGCTGAGCGGCGCTTGTGCCCGTCGTCAGCGAACCAAGCGCGGCGTGCGCCTCGGCTCCGGCCTTCTCAGGCTCGCACAGCCGGTTTCTCTTCAGGACGCGCCTCAGAGCACAGCGATGTTTCGCTTTTGTGCCGGCATAAATATTGACCATTATTGTTAGATATTCGTTAGAGTTTCTGGGAATTTCTTGACATACTCACACATAACATATATCATCATCTGTGACAGCGGCGTGTGGGAGACGCCGCGACGATGGCAGGTACCACAGGTACCGATGGCGATAGTGGATTTTGGTAGGAGGTGATAGTCTATGTCGTCCATCACGCGCTGGGATCCTTTCCGCGACGCCACCACGTTGCGCGACGCCATGGGCCAACTCTTTGAGCAAGCCGTTCTGCGGCCGGGCGCGTTCGGCAGTGTGGTGGGCCAGATGAACGTCCTTGAGGCCGATGGGCACTTCATCGTTCAGGCTTTGCTCCCGGGTGTCCGGCACGAGGACATTGACCTCACCGTACGCCAGAACGTCCTCACGATGAAGGCGAGCACGTCTGAGACACTGCCACAGGAACATCTCAAGACGGCGACGTGGCTGCTGCGCGAGTTTGGGCCAGGTGAGTTCACGCGCACAATCACTTTCAATAAGGACGTTGACGGCGACAAGGTGGATGCACACTTCGATCGCGGTGTCCTCACGCTAGTGGTACCACTGGCGCAGCATGCGCAGCCCAAGCGCATCGCCGTCCGCGAGGCCGATAGCGCGCCGGAGCGCCTTCTCGTTGATGAGCAGGCGAACACGCGCCAGCCAGCCACGGTTAGCTAGCACGGTTAGCTAGCACGGTTAGCTAGCACGGTTAGCTAGACAGGTGCCAGCGGGTCGTTGTCCCGCCGCCTCTGTGCTAGAACCAGTAGAGGGTGCCAGACGGTTCCACTGTTTGAACGACCGAGCGCTCGCCCCGGCGGCTCACTGCTTCCGGGCGGGCGCGCGCTCGTTTCGGGGCGAGCCTACAGCGCAAGTACCCCTGATGACGCACCTCTAGAAGGTGAGGAACCTGTGAGACGCACATCCGCGGGCCGCGCGCACGCGGCGGACAACCCTGACCTGCCCAAATACTCTATCTCCGTGGCCGCCGACCTCTCCGGTGTGCCGCCACAGCAACTCCGCCGCATGGAGGAAGGCGGCATCCTCAGTCCGCGGCGCTCCGAGGGCAATACGCGCCGCTATTCTGATAATGATCTGCGCCAGATTGTCGCGGCGGCCGACCTGGCGGACGAGGGTGTCAACGCCGCTGGCATTCGCATGGCGCTAGAACTGCGAGCCGAGTTGGAGGCGCTGCGAGCTGAAGTAGACGAGCTCCGCCACCTCGTGGCCGCGTCGAGCGATCGCGGCGCAGCAGTGCTACCGGCTGCGAGGCGCCCACCCACAAAGTCGGTCCGCCATATGCTCCGGTCGGGGCAGCAGGAGCAGAGCGAATCCACATAGCCCCATACCCGGAGAGTCGCGCATAGAGGCAGACGCGGCTATCTCTCTCTCGCTTGTCGGCAGCACTGGTGGCGGTCGGCTGCGCCACATGGGCGAGCGAAAGGTTTGTGTCACGGTCCTCTTACCCAATCACCCGATCAGCCTATCGCCGCCTCCTTTGGCTTGACCCCGCCTGTTATACTGAGCGCAATCACTGGCAGGGACTTTGGCATGGCGCGCGGTCGCGGCCAGGCGATCTGTATCTCATGCCCGTATCCGCATACAGTATTGGAATCATCCGCGTCCGACGCGAAGGAGGCTTGTCCACATGCGCATCTCGCTCACTCCCGCGACGCTCATCCGCGCCGCCATGATGCTCGGCTGGGCGGTGTTGCTGGCCGGCGTCTCGGCGCTCGTGATCCGCTGGCTCGACCCGACCCTGCTCAACAATCTGAAGCAGGAAACGCCTATCTTCGGCCTCAGCCGCACGCTCATTCTCATCGTGCTGCTGGTCGCCGTGGCGCTCGGCCTTGGTGAGTTGCTGCGCCAGGACTTCCTCAGCCGCACGCTGCTTGTGACCCGTGTTCTCTCCGTCGCCGCCTTTTTCTGCTACGCGGCTTTCTTCGCCGCGCTGCTCGTGGCAGGGCTGGATAAGTTCATCGGCAACGGCAGCGTAGTGATCAACCGCGGCCTCTCCGGTATCGCGCTTGGCGCACTGGGCGTCGGCCTTAACGCTGCCGCGGCTCGTTACACCGCGCTCATCGCCTCGAACCCGGCCGACACCTCGCCCAGGGCGCTTATCATGGGCGTGCTGCTCGCCGATCTGCGTGTCGCGTTCATTGCCGATCTGCTCGCGCTGATCATCATCGGCCGCATCCCGCTGCCCTTCATCGGCGCGATGCCCGTCGCCGGCCTGCTCTCCTTCGTCGCCGCCGTGCTGGCCGTCGCCGGCTTCGTGGCCGCTACCAACGCCCGGCCAGCCGTCGCGCCCGCCACTGAAAATGCCGCCATGGAGCCGGTCGCCGTTGCTGCCGGCTCCACTGAGGAGACCGCGCAGTAGCGCGCTCTCCCTACGCGGCCGCTCCGCCAGTTTGATGACGCCATGGCCGCGCTCCTTTCGCACACCAGCCGCCCGCGCTCCGGCGCCGGGCGGCTTCGCGTTCTCTATCGCTTGCGGCTTGCCACCCCTTGCCACACGGAGCGCAACACCGCGCCCGTCACCCGCGTAGATCGCTGTGGAACGCCGCGTGCGAGGTTTCGTACGTATGAGAAGGCGCGAGAGGGAGGAGCAATCCCATGTACGATGCGAATCAGAGCGGATACGATCAGGGCAGATACAATGACCGGCCGGCTTTCCGCAGGCTGGAACGCCAGAACGGGATTTTCGGCGGTGTTTGCGGTGGCCTGGGGGCGTTCTTCGGCATCACTCCCTGGCTCTTCCGCATCATCTTCCTGATCCTGGCGCTGCCCGGCGGCCTGCCTGGCATACTGCCGTATCTGATCCTCTGGCTGGTCATTCCCAAGCGCCGCAGGTAGGGGAGAGTCCTCGCCCCCCGGCCCCCTCTCCCTGCGGGGAGAGGGGGAGCGGCGTCGCTGCCAGCCCGCCGATTGCTCACCCGATGGGTGGCGGCGGCATCTCCACCATGAACTCCAGCACGCGATCCGCCGGCACCTCGGCCATGGCAGTATAGCCGTTGGCCGAGAGGAAATCCTCCGGCTCCGCTACCTCGTCATCGAAGGAGAAGCGCGGGCGCACGGCCCAGTATGGCTCCGCCTCCCCCGGCGTCGCCCAGAGCCGCTTCCCTTGTCGCTCCATCTCGCGCAGCTCGCTCATCGCGATCCGCATTGTCGCCATCGGCATAGTTGCGCCTCCATCCGTCCGGCCAGTCACCGCGTGGCGCCATGGCCATTTCGCGCGCCTCGCATCTGTCTCACCCGCACCATCCGCGCCATATCATCTCACAACGCCTCCGCCGCCATCCGCTCTTCGCGGACCGCGCCATCGTCCGCTCGGTCCAGACGGTACGCCGCTTTGCCCGGCCGGGAGGTGATCACGTGCTCCAGCCGCGTTCCTACGAAGTGCAGGCCCACGCCATCCTCCGCCGCGTATCCGGGCGCGATCATGCCTTCCATCAGCATGCGGTGGAACGACGGGCGGCGCTCGGCCTCGCCGTCGTAGTGCGGGCACATGCTGCCCGGCAGGTAACCCAGGCACGCAAGCGGGGTCAGCGGCCCCGGAATCGAGTCGGTGATGCCCTGCTCGAACCAGCAGATCGCTCCGGCGCTCACGCCCGCCAGCACGATCCCCTGGCTCCACGCCTCGCGCAGAATGGTGTCAAGCCTCCACTCGCGCCAGAGCGCCAGCAGGCTCTTGGTGTTGCCACCGCCGACGAAGATCAGATCGTTCTCCAGCAGGTAGCCGTGCAGGTCCGCGGTCGGCGGCTGGAAGAGCGAGAGGTGCGAGGCCACCAGATCGATCCGCGCCGCCGTCTCATAGAAGCTGACGACGTGATCGAGCTGCTCGCTGCTCGCCGTCGGCAGGTAGCACGCGCGGGGCCGCTGCTTACCCGTCAGCTCGCGCAGGTAGCGCAGCAGCGCCACATCGCCGGTTGGCGAGTAATTCATGCCGCCGAGCGCCACGATCTGCCCGCTGGCCGCTCCCGTTGCTGGTTCCGCCATGCTGCCTCCACATCCGCTCGTTGCTTCTCATTCATGCCAGCACACGCATCGTCATTGTAGAGTATGGCTGGGCCAACGCGACCCTCGCAAGGACAATGCGTTGCGTGCCTCTCTGCAACGAGGTTCCGCCATACGCCATTACGGCAAAGGGGAGTGCGCCGCATGGTACAGATGCACGAATAAGGGGAGATACAGGAGATGCCGATGGAGAAGTGGCATCGCGCCGATCAACCGACGGCGATTGCGCCTGACGGCGCCGAGATACGCGGCCTGATTGACCGCGAGCAGGGGGCGACGCGCCTCAGTGTTGCCGAGGCGCTGCTGCATGCGGGCGAGCGCACGGCGAAGGTGCGTCACGTGACGGTGTATGAGGAGATCTGGTACGTGCTTCAGGGCATGGGCATGTTCCACCTGCACCGGCCTGACGCGCGGAGCGAAGAGACGGCGCCTGTCGGCCGCGGCGACGCGGTGCTGGTGCCGGTCCGCCACGGCTTCTGGATGGAGAATACCGGGGCGACCGACCTGATCTGGCTCTGCTGTGGCTCCCCTCCCTGGCCGGGAGCGCAGGAGGCGCAGCCGTGGCCGTCCGACGAGCGTGAGGAGGGCGCGAACAGGGGAAGCGCGGGCGTGTGACGGCGTAGGCGGCGTCCTCGCGGCATGACGAATGCGAGCGACCTATGGGGAGAGTATCCCGTGGCCCGCCGGGAGGGTTTGCCATGCGCTTCTGTGTCACACGCCAGGCCACCACGCGCTTCTTCGCCGTCGGCCACCGTTTCGTCATCAGCGATGAGGCCGGCGAGCCGCGCTACCGTGTGGCGGACCGCCTGCGCGCCGCCACGGCCACCGCCGTTTTCCGCGATATGGCCGGCACGCAGTTGCTGGCGCTGGAGCGGCGGCATCTGCTGCTGGGCATGGGCATCTTCACGGTGCGCGAGGGCGCGACTGTCGGCGGCGTGCAGGTGCAGCGTGACCTGACATCCGACGGCCCCGGCCTGCGGATTCGCGCGCCGGATGAGCTGGAGCTGGTCGGCGATCTCGGCCGCCACGAATATTACCTGATGCGCCGCGGCCAGATC
>JAICVS010000242.1 GCA_025935195.1 Ktedonobacterales bacterium | reverse complement strand
GCGTCGCGGGCTGATCGTCGCCTGGGTCTCGCCGCTGGTCGTGCTGGCGGCGATGTGGACGCTGCACCTCACCGGCGCCGTTCCCGCTCATGGCGTCAGCCTGCTCGTCGCCACCCTCGGCGCGCTGCTCACCTCCGGCCTCGCCGCCCTGCTCTACCGCGCCGCGCCGACCTCCGCCACCCTGCGCCGCGCCTTCCTCATCCAGGCCGTTGGCGTGCTGCTGCTGGCCGGTGGCTGGATCGCCGCCGTCGCGTTCTAGTCTGTCGCGCCGACGGTGTTATGCCGCGTACGGAAAACGCCATATGCCAGCGCGGCCCGCGCGGACACGGAGGGAATGCTCAATGAGCGCTAGATATCTGCTCGACACGAACACGATTGTGGCTCTGCTGAAGCTCCAGTCAATCGCGGCCAGCCGGAAGTACCGGGGAGATGAGAGCAGCCGGGCGCGAGTGCTATACTCAACCGCGGATAGCCGTTCTCAGGTTTGAGCAGCGCCGAATAGGTGACCTGGCGGCCAGCATCGGCGGGAGGCGCGCGAGCTATGTCCAGCGCCCAGAGAGAGACACGCGACGCACGAGAACGCCCTGCCCTGCTCGTCGCCTCGTCGCGCGCGCGCCGCGCGCCTCGCCCGGCGTCGCGCTCACCACGCGCCCAGGTCGAATCGGACGCCAAGCGACGAGCATCCTTTCCGGCAGCGCTGGCGGCAACACTGGCGCCGCATACGTCCGCCGAGTGGGCAACCACATCCACCAACACCACTGATGGCGCGCTCGCCCTCCTCGATGCCACGGAGAGGGAGACGCAGCCGGCGCCGCATCGCCTGCCGGCCCATCGCCACATCCTCATCGTCGAAGATGATCCTCTGATCGCGGGCGTCATGCGCAACGCGCTTGAGCTCGAGGGCGAGGCCGCGTGGGACGTGCGTCTCGCCGGTGAAGGCCTGCGCGCGCTCGAGCTGGCCCGCGCGGCGGCGCCGGATGTGGTGCTCCTCGACGTGCGCCTGCCCGGCCTCGACAGCGCCGAGGTCTATCGCCGCCTGCGCGCCAACCCGCGGACGCGCCGGGCAATCGTGCTCTTCCTCACCGCCGGCACCACGCTTGACCTGGTTCGCCGTGGCATCGAAGACGGCCTCTTCCTGCGCAAGCCCTTCGATGTGCGCGAGCTGGTGCGCATCGTCCGCGCGCTGCTCGAAGCGTAACCATCCGCGGCGCCAGGCTGACATGACACGAGGGAGCAGGTGATCCTGCTCCCTCTCTTCTTTACTCCGCGTCCTCCGCGGTGAATTTTTCCTCCACCGGCAGCTCCAGCTTCGGGAAGAGCACGCTGCCAGGCCGCACCTTTGTTCCCGCCGGATAGCCGCCCCAGCGCGCGACGCGCTCCCACTCGCCGCTCGTGTCCAGTGTGATACCGAGCTGCGCCGCGATGCCCGCCGCCGTCTCCGGGATGAACGGCGCGACGTAGTGGGCGACGAGCCGCAGCGATTCGGCCAGGTGATAGAGCACCGTCGCCAGCCGCACCCCCATCCGCTCGACATCTAGCCCGGACGTGCGCCGCTTCGCCAGCGTCCACGGCGCCGTCTCCTCGACGTACTTGTTGGCCGCGTCCACCAACTCCCAGATCGCCGCCAGCGCCTCGTGTGGCGCGAAGCGCTCCATCGCCGCGTCCACCCGCTCGGCCAGCCCATGAGCGGTGGCGATCAGCGCTTGATCCACCGCCTCGACCGCGCCTGGCGCTGGCACCTCCCCGCCGAAATAGCGGCCGATCATGCTGACCGCGCGGTTAAGCAGGTTGCCCAGCCGGTCGGCCAGATCGCTGTTGTACGTGCGGATGAAACGCTCCAGGCTGAAGTCGCCATCCTCGGTGGCCGGGATGGCGCGCAGCAGGTAGTAGCGCAGCGCGTCGGCGCCGTAGTGTTCGGCCAGCGCCACGGGATCAACCACGTTGCCCAGCGACTTGCTGATCTTGGCGCCCTCGACCGTCACGTAGCCGTGGACGAAGATCGTCGTGGGCAGCGGCACGCCCGCCGAGAGCAGCATCGCCGGCCAGTAGACGGCGTGGAAGCGCACGATGCCCTTGCCGATCACGTGCGTCCGCCGCGGATTCTGAACCCAGTATTTCTCGTAGAGCGGGCCGTCGTCGGCGTAGCCGAGCGCCGTGATGTAGTTGCCCAGCGCATCGAACCAGACGTACATCACCTGGCCGGGATCATCCGGCACCGGCACGCCCCAGCCGTGCGCGCGCGCCTGCGAGCGCGAGACGCTGAAATCCTCCAACCCGTGGCGGATGAAGCTCAACACCTCGTTGCGGCGCGTCCGCGGCACAATGCGCAGCTGGTCGGATTCGATGAGATCGAGCAACTGCTGCTGGTAGCGCGAGAGGCGGAAGAAGGAATTCTCCTCCTCCACCACCTCCGGCGGCGTGTGATGCTCCGGGCAGAGGCCGTCTATCAGCTCGTCCTCGGTGTAAAACTGCTCGCAGCCGACGCAGTAGAGGCCGCGGTAGGGCTGGGTGTAGATGTCGCCGCTGGCGGCGCACGCCTCCCAGAGCTTGCGCACACCCGCCGGATGGCGCTGGTCGGCACTGGTACGGATGAAGTCATCGAACGAGAGGTTCAGTGCGCCGCGTAGCGCCTGGAACGCCTGGGCGTTGCGGTCCACGAACGCCCGCGGCGTCATGCCCTCGTTCTCGGCGGCGCGCACGTTCTTCAGGCTGTTGTCGTCGGTGCCGGTCAGGAACCAGACGTCCTGCCCGATCAGGCGATGGTAGCGCGCGAGCGCGTCGGTGAGCACGATCTCCAGCGCGAAGCCGATATGCGGCTTGGCGTTGACGTAGGGGATCGCGGTGGTGACGTACCAGCGAGGCCGGGCCTCAGCCCCGTTCGTGGTCTCGGACATGGTCTCGGTCATGGTGGTCTCCCTCTCAATGGCTGGAATGATTGATGGCATCGGCAAGCACAACAAAAGGCCGCCCATGCTGGGCGGCCCTCGATACGCGGGAGAGACGCGGCAGCGCGCGTCATCTTAGGAGTGCGGTCAGGCGGCGGACAGCATGCGGATCGGCGTGCGCGGTAGCCCGCGCGTCCGCATACCCATTCGAATCGTGGATGAGAAGGTCATCGCCGCCACCTCACGCGTCATCATCGTGTCTGTCGGGTACAGTGTACCACACAGCGAAATGGCTTGCCATGCGTGCGATTATATACTCGCCGTCTCATCGGCGGCGAGAGGCTCCATCCTTACGTCCGGGGCCACACACACGCTACAATGTCCGGCCCCATGCGCGCACGCGCCTCGGTGAAGCGCGTGCGCATCATGGAGGTCGTCGGCGCGCTCATCCAGCAGTATGAGGATGCGCACGTCCCCGAACTGGCGTGAATCGCGCGGGGCAGGGGGCAGGCGGTTGCACCCACCTGCCCCATTCCCATGCGCCGCGCATCCAACCCCCTACCCCATCATCTCGCCGACCTTGACATACCCCTTCAGCAGGTCGCGCGCGATGATGAAACGCTGAATCTCGTCCGTTCCCTCATAGATACGCCAGACGCGCATCTCACGATACCACCGCTCCACCGGCAGCTCCTTGGTGTAGCCCATCCCACCGTGGATCTGCAGCACGCGGTCCACCACCCGATTCGCCATCCCCGCCCCATACAGCTTCGCCATCGAAGCCGCGTGGCGCGTATCCTTCCCCTGCTCCGCCTGCCACGCCGCCCGCAGCGCCAGCCAGCGCGCCGCCTCGATCTCCACCGCCGAATCCGCGATCATCCACTGGATCGCCTGCCGGTTCGCAATCGGCTCCCCAAACGTCACGCGCGTATTGGCGTGGTCAATCGCCATCTGCAACAGCCGCTCCGCCGCGCCCACCGCCCGCGCCCCGATCACCCAGCGCCCCTGGCCGATCCAGCGCATCGCCAGCGTGAAGCCGTGGCCCACCTCGCCCAAGACGTTGCGCTCTGGCACGCGCACGTTCTCGAAATAGAGCGAGGCTGGTCCCCACTCGCCCATTGTGTGGATCTCACTGGAGCGCCAGCCCATCTCGCGGTCCACCAAAAAGCACGTCACCCCGCCGCGCGCGCCCTTCGCCTTATCGTTGACGGCGAAGACCATCGCGAAATCGGCGTCGTTGCCGCCGGTGATGAAAATCTTCTCGCCGTTCAGCACCCACTCGTCCCCATCCTTGACCGCCGACATCTTGATATTCGCCGCGTCCGACCCCGTGCCCGGCTCCGTCAGCGCGAAGCACGAAACGCGCTCGCCCGCGATGGTCGGCAGCAGGTAGCGCGCCTTCTGCTCCTCGTTGCAGGCGTAGAGAATGTTGTCCGCCGAGCCGCCGAACATGAACGGCACGAACGTGCGCCCCAGCTCCATGAAGACCAGCGCCGTCATCACCGGCCCCAGGTCCGCCCCGCCGAACTCCTCCGGCGTGTTGATGCCCCAGAAACCCTGGTCCTT
>JAICVS010000184.1 GCA_025935195.1 Ktedonobacterales bacterium | reverse complement strand
GACGCGGCGCGCGGTACAATAGCTGAGGCGTCGCGTCGCGGGCGGGCGCATAGATCGCCATGTATCGCCCAGGTCACGCCGCGCTCCCGCAAAGAAAGGCAGTGAGCACGAGTGTACGAGGACGTCATCGCGCAGGTGCCGCTCTTTAGCGACCTCTCCCATCGTGAGCAACAGGTGCTTGCGGCCAACTGCCGCGAGCGCGAATATCCAGCGGGCGCGACGCTGCTGCGCCAGGGTGAGACGGGCGTCGGCCTCTTCGTCATCACCAGCGGCACGGTGCGCGTCACCCAGCAATCGCCGGCCGGCGAGATGCGCGATCTGGGCACCTTCGAGCGCGGCGCGGTGCTGGGCGAGATGTCGCTGCTGGACGACCTGCCCCGTACCGCCACCGTCACCGCTCTGGAGCCGACGCGCGCGCTGGTCATCCCCGTCTGGGACTTCCGCGCGGCGCTGCGTGAGGCGCCTGAGATCGCTATCAAGCTGCTCGCGGTGATGAGCCGCCGCCTGCGCGCCCACGAGCTGAATGAGACCGGCGGCCCGCGCTAGCCCGCCTGTCGTTGCGTTGCCTGCCCCATGCGCGGCCAGCCCCTTCACCGGCGTGGAGGGGCTTCGCCATTTGCGTGAGGACCGCTGAGATCGAGGAGCGCCCATGCCTGATCGCATTCCCTCGAGCCGGCGCCCGCTGCGGCCAGAGGAGCAGCCACGTGCGCGCTGCGGCGATCCGCCCTCCGCCGCGCTGCTGCTGGCCGTCGAGCAGTTCAACCAACGCGAATACTTCGAGTGCCACGAGACGCTGGAGACGATCTGGAACGCCGAACCGGGCGTCATCCGCGTGCTCTATAAGGGCATCTTGCAAGTTGGCGTCGGCTGCTATCACCTGCTGCGCCGCAACTACCGCGGCGCGACACTCAAGCTCCAGACCGGCGTGGATTATCTGGAGCCGTTCACCCCCATCTGCATGGGTGTGGATGTCGCCCGTCTCATCGCCGAGGCCCGCGCGCTACGCGCCGCCCTCATCGCCCTCGGCCCCGATCACTTCACCGCCGTAGACCTCGCGCTGTTGCCCGAAGTGCATCTGCTGCCAGCGTTGGACGCCGAGTGAGCGCGGCACTGAAGTGCTGGCGCACGACGCCCGGCGGTTGCAACCGCGCCGTGATGGCCTACGGGCGCGACGTCCGCCTGCGCGGACTCGGATGCGATCCGCCCCTTGCTCACGCTTCCTCATCGAGGATCGCCACCGCCCGCGTCCAGGCGGCGCTGGCACCGCGGATGTTGTAGGGGAAGCAGCTCACGCGGAAGCCAAATGAGCGCGGCAGGCGATCCAGGTGCGCCAGTCGCTCGATCTGGCAGTATTCGCGCTCGATGCCCACGAAGTGTGTCTCCCAGAACACCTCCGGGTGGCCCGCCATCGCCTCTTGCGCCATCACGGCGAAAGGCCGATCCAGCCCCCAGGCGTCAATGCCGATCACCTTCACGCCTCGCTCGATCAGCCAGCGCGTCGCGTCCGCGCGCAGTCCCGCATGGCGCTGATCGTAGCCCGGCTCATTGAAATGCGCCGAGGCGCCGGTCCAGATCAGCACGATGTCGAGCGGCTTGAGCACGTAGCCGATGCGGTCCAGCTCGCCGCGCACGTCCGCCGCCGTGATGCCGTCGCCCGCCGCCTTCATGTGGAAGTCCAGCCGGACACCATCGCTGTAGAACCACTCCAAAGGAAGCTGGTCAATTGTCTTGGCTGGGGCACCGCCTGAGGTCGGCGCGTAGTGGTACGGCGCGTCTATGTGGGTGCCACTGTGTGTCGAGAGCGTGACGGACTCGACCGCCCAGGCGTGGCCGGGCGCGAACCACTCCGGCTGAAGGCCGTAGCGCGCCACCTGCGCCAGCGCCTCGTGATGGCTCAGGTAGGTGATATGGTGCGGGTTCGGCTCGAACGCGCTCGTGTCGTTGCTGATGCAATCGCTCAGGTCGATCAGCGTCACTCGTCCACCCATGCGCGCCTCCTCATCATCGCATCAGGATGCTACGGCCGCGCCACGAACAGGCCCGTCTCTTTGGAGATATGCACCGCGCCGCGCGTCGCGATCTCGGCTTCGATGACCTGACGGAAACGCGCGATGCGCTCCGCCGTCATGCGTCCTGCGCTGGATGTGGAGAGCACGTAGGCGACCAGCGGCTCCGCCTCCGTCACCTCCAGCGCGTCTTCGTACGGGCGCAGCTCCACATCAGAGAAGTGGCGGGCGAGCTGCGGGCCTCCGTTCTCCAGGCTGAAGTCCAACGTCACGGCGGGCATGCGCCACCAGCCTTCCGGCGTCTCCGCCCGGCGCAGCAGCTCCTCGAATTCTATCAGGTGGCGCTCGCCGTTCGTCGCCGCGAAGAGCGTGCCGCCCGGCTTGAGCACGCGGCGGAACTCGCCGAGCGCTTTGTCGCGGTCGGGGACGTGATAGAGCATGTGGTTGGCGACCACGCCATCGAAGCTGGCGTCCGCGTAGGGGATCGCCTGCGCGTCCACCTCCGCGAAGTGGAACGCGCGCCCGCTCTCGGCCAGGCTGGCCCGCGCTTCGTCGAGCATCCCCGCCGAGAAGTCGCTGAGCGTCACGTCCCAGCCGATGGGGATGCGGTCCGCGTTCGCCTGCCAGAGCGTCGCCGGCCCGCAGCCGATCTCCAGCACGCGCGCGTCGGATGGCAATGTGGCTACCATCTGGTCGAAGACGAAGCGTGTCCAACCGTAGCTGTTCGTGCTGAAGCGGCGGTGCAGCTCGATGCGCGCGTTCAGGTTGTCCGCGTTCTTGTATTGCTTGGTCAGCAGGTAGTCGCGTATGTTTGGCCCTGTCACTCGCTTACTCCTCCAGCATCGGGATATTCACGCCGCGCTCGCGCGCTGTGGCGATGGCCTCTGGATAGCCCGCGTCCACATGGCGCATCACGCCTGTGCCTGGATCGTTCGTCAGCACCCGTTGCAGCTTCTCCGCCGCCGCGTCGGTGCCGTCCGCGACGATCACCACGCCGGCGTGCAGCGAATAGCCGATGCCGACGCCGCCGCCGTGATGGAACGAGACCCATGACGCGCCGCTGGCCGTGTTCAAGAGCGCGTTCAGGATGGGCCAGTCGGCGATGGCGTCCGAGCCGTCGCGCATGCGCTCCGTCTCACGGTAGGGCGAGGCCACCGAGCCGGAGTCGAGGTGGTCGCGGCCGATCACGATCGGCGCCTTCACCTCGCCGCGACGCACCAACTCGTTGAAGGCCAGCCCCGCCTTGTCGCGCTCGCCGTAGCCCAGCCAGCAGATGCGCGCCGGCAATCCCTGGAAGGCGATACGCTCCTCCGCCATGCGAATCCAGCGGGCCAGCGCCTCATCCTCCGGGAAGAGCCGCAGAATCTCCTCGTCGGTGCGCTTGATGTCCGCCGGATCGCCAGAGAGCGCCACCCAGCGGAAGGGGCCTTTGCCACGGCAGAAGAGCGGGCGCACGAACGCCGGCACGAAGCCGGGGAAGTGCATCGCATCCTCAACGCCCACGCGCAACGCTTGCCCACGGATGTTGTTGCCGTAGTCAAAGACCGCCGCGCCCATCTCCTCGAAGTCCAGCATCGCGCGCACCTGCTCGGCCATCGCGTCCAGCGCGCGCCGCTCGTACTCCTTTGGGTCGCGCTGGCGCAGCGCCGCCGCCTCGTCCAGCGTCATGCCCGCCGGGATGTAGCCGTTCAGCGCGTCGTGCGCCGCCGTCTGGTCCGTCACCAGCTCCGGACGCACGCCCCGGCGCACCAGCTCCGGATAGACCTCCGCCGCGTTGCCGAGCAGCCCGATGCCGCGCGCGACGCCCTGGGCTTTGTAGTCTTCCGCGCGCCGCAGCGCCTCATCCAAGTCGGTCGCCATCTCGTCCAGGTAGCGCGTCTCCAGCCGCCGCTGGATGCGGTGTGGGTCCACCTCCACCGCCAGGCAGACGCCCTCGTTCATGGTGATCGCCAGCGGCTGCGCGCCGCCCATGCCGCCCAGACCGGCCGTCAGCGTCAGCGTGCCCTTGAGCGTGCCGTTGAAGCGCTGCCGTGCCGCCTCCGCGAACGTCTCGTACGTTCCCTGCACGATGCCTTGCGTGCCGATGTAGATCCACGAGCCGGCGGTCATCTGGCCGTACATCGTCAGGCCCTCGGCCTCTAATCTACGGAACTCGTCCCAGTTGGCCCAGTGGGGCACGAGATTGGCGTTGGCGATCAGCACGCGCGGGGCGCCCGCATGCGTGCGGAAGATGCCTACCGGCTTGCCTGACTGCACGAGCAGCGTCTCGTCGCCCTCCAGCGCGCGCAGCGAGCGCACAATGGCGTCGAAGCTGGCCCAGTCACGCGCCGCCTTGCCCGATCCGCCGTAGACGACCAGGTCATCCGGCCGCTCCGCCACCTCGGGGTCGAGGTTGTTCATCAGCATGCGCAGCGCCGCCTCTTGCTGCCAGCCCTTGCACGAGATCGCCGTCCCGCGCGGCGCCCGCACCACGCGCGGCCCGCTCTGCCCGCTGTGCGTCGCCGCCGCCTTTGTATGCTGCTGCGTCATCGCGCTTCATCTCCTTCGATGGATACATTCTTCGCCTCCGCACGATAGCATGCCCGCGGATGGGGCGGCAAGGCTGCCTGGCGAACAATCGTCGCCCGGAAACTGGTACAGTATAAAGGTTGCGTATGGCACGATCCCCACCCGGCCACATACGGCCCACCGTCGCGATGCGCGGCATGTGAGCGGGGAATATGTCGTGCGTAGATAGTGCAGCAGAAATGCAAAGGATATCAGACGAAGATGCGTATCGCCCAGGTCGCTCCGCTTCAGGTCGTTGTGCCGCCCCGCGCGGATGGCGGCACCGAGCGGGTCATCGCGAATCTCACGGAGGCGCTGGTCCGCTTGGGCCACGACGTGACACTCTTCGCCACGGGCGACTCACAGACGAGCGCCGGACTGGTCTCGATGCGTGAGGCCGCGCTCAACTTCAATCCCGCCGTGGAGGCCACAGCCATCCACATCGCCGAGCTTACTGAGGTCTACCGTCGCGCGGGCGAGTTCGACGTCATCCACTCGCATCTGGATTACCTAACGCTGCCCTTCGCCGCCGCCAGCGCGACGCCTACCGTCGTCACGCTACACGGAAGGCTGGATGCCCCCGAATTCACGCATGTGTTGCGCCTCTACCACGACGCCAGCTATGTCGCGATCAGCGACTGCCAGCGCGACTACATCCCCGATCTCAACTGGGTCCGCACCATCCACCACGGCGTAGATGTTGCCGCCTTCCCCTTCAACCCCGATCCCGGCGACTACCTCATCTTCGTCGGGCGCATCTCCCCCGAAAAGGATCCGGTCCGCGCCATCCGCGTCGCGAAGCTCGCCGGCATTCCGCTGGTCATCGCCGCCAAGGTGGACCCGAAGGACAGAGGCTATTTCGAGGAGAAGGTGCGGCCACTGCTGAACGATCCGCTGATCCAATTCGTGGGTGAGGCAAATGAGGAGCGCAAGCGCCAACTCATGTCCGGCGCCCTTGCCCTGCTGCTGCCGATCGACTGGCCAGAGCCGTTTGGCATGGTCTTCATCGAGTCGCTCGCCTGCGGCACGCCCGTGCTCACACGCCCCTGCGGCTCCGTCCCAGAGCTGCTGCGCGACGGCGTGACGGGCTACATCCGAGTGGATGACGATGAGCTGGCCGAGGCGGCGCTGCGCGTGCGCGACATCTCGCGGGCCGGCTGCCGCGCCTACGCCCGCGAGCGCTTCGACATGCGCCGCATGGCCCTCGACTACGCCAGGGTCTACGCGCATCTCGTTGAGCAGGCCGCGGCGGCGGACATCCCGCGCTTGTCACTGGTGACAGACGCACTGGATAGCTCTGCCGCGAGTGTGTAGCTTTCCCGCCGACGAGCGCAGCCGCTATCAGCATTCCGACCTACCCACGCCGTCTGCGGTCCGCAACCGTCTGGCGTACAATTGAGGCAATGGCGCGACAATGCTCAGAGGAGTATCGGCTATGGTCAAGCAGCGCGACGTGCCACCGGCAGTTGAGCCGCCCGCTACGCCACCATCCCCGCCTGGGGGCACATCTATGACCTATGAGCAGTTTTTGGACTGGCTGGATGAGGATACGCTGGCCGAGTGGGTAGATGGGAAGGTAGTCATGGCGAGCCCCGCGAGCGACCGCCACCAGGAGATCGCGGCGTTCCTCTTCGAGCTGCTACGCACCTTCGTGAAGGTCCACGCGCTCGGCGTCGTGCGTCACGCCCCGTTCCAGATGCGCCTCAACCGGCCCAGTGGCCGCGAGCCGGACCTGCTCTATGTCGCCGCGGCCCACCGCGACCGCATCAAAGAGACCTATCTGGATGGCCCCGCCGATCTGGTCGTAGAGATCGTCTCGCCGGAGAGCGCCGGGCGCGACCGCGGCGACAAGTTCTACGAATACCAAGCCGCAGGCATCCCCGAATACTGGCTGATCGACGCCGAGCGTGAGGCCGCCGAGTTCTATCAACTGGACGAGCGCGGGCGCTATCAGCTCGTTCCCGCCGACGCGAACGGCGTCTACCACTCGCGCACGCTCGCTGGGATCTGGCTGCGTGTCGCCTGGCTCTGGCAACAGCCCCTCCCCGATGCGGTGGACGCGCTTCTGGAGATTGACGGCGAGACCTACGCTCGCTACTTGCGTGAGCGCCTGCGCGACGCGGGGCGGTAAGAGCACGCGTATTGGGCATGCGGGTCTGCGCGCGAGTGACATGTGGCCCCTTGCCATCCAGCAAGGGGCCAGACCATTTTTCAGGAGTTTTCGCGCTCGGTCGCTACGCCGTAGCGGTGGCGACGGGCTGGCCGACGGCGCGGCGCAGTTGCTCCACTTTGTCGGTGCGCTCCCAGGGCGCGTCAATGTCGGTGCGGCCGAAGTGGCCGAAGGCGGCGGTCGGCTGGTAGATCGGGCGGCGCAGGTCGAGCGATTGGATGATGCCCGCTGGCCGCAGGTCGAAGTGGTCGTTGATCAGGTGGATCAGCTCCTCGTTCGAGACCTTGCTCGTGCCGAAGGTCTCGACGAAGATCGAGAGCGGATGCGCCACGCCGATGGCGTACGAGATCTGGATCTCGCAGCGGCTCGCCAGTCCCGCCGCGACGATGTTCTTCGCCACGTAGCGCGCGGCGTACGCGCCGGAGCGGTCCACCTTGGTCGGGTCTTTGCCGGAGAAGGCGCCGCCGCCGTGGCGCGCGATGCCGCCGTAGGTGTCCACGATGATCTTGCGGCCGGTCAGGCCGGCGTCGCCCATCGGGCCGCCGATCACGAAGCGGCCGGTCGGGTTGACGAGATACCTGGTGTTCGCGTCGAGCATATGGGCGGGGATCACCGGCTTGATGATCCGCTCGATCACCTCGGCGCGGATACGCTCGTGGCTCACGTCGTCGGCGTGCTGCGTCGAGATCACCACGGTATCCACGCGCACCGGCTTGCCATGCTCGTATTGCACCGTCACCTGGCTTTTGCCGTCCGGGCGCAGCCAGCCCATATCGCCCTGATCGGCCCAGGCCGCGCGGCGCACCTCGGAGAGCCGGCGTGTCAGCGCGTGGGCGTAGTAGATCGGCGCGGGCATCAGCACGTCCGTCTCGTCGCAGGCGAAGCCGATCATCATGCCCTGGTCGCCCGCGCCGATGGCGTCCAGCTCGGCGTCCGTCAGCGAGCCGGTGGCGGTGCGCTCGCGGTGTTCCAGTGAGGCGCTCACGCCGCGGTCAATATCGGGGCTTTGCTTGCCAATCGAGGTGGCGACGCCGCAGGTGCGGTAGTCGAAGCCGTAGCGCGCGTCTACGTAGCCGACGTGCTCGATGGTGTTGCGCACGATCGCGGGGATGTCGGCCCAGGCCGTGGTGGTGATCTCGCCGGCCACCAGCACGAGGCCCGTCGTCGTCGCCGTCTCGCAGGCGACGCGCGCGAGCGGGTCTAGCGCCAGCAGCGCGTCGAGCACGCCGTCGCTGATCTGGTCGCAGAGCTTATCCGGGTGGCCCTCGGTCACACTCTCGCTGGTGAAGAACGCCTTCGGATCGGTCATGAAACTGCTGGACATTCGCTCCATTCCTCTCGCCATACTTGCCGCACTCGCCGTACGCCGTGTCTCGCTGTCTCCCGCCTGTTCGGCTGAGGGCGCGCGCCCCTTCGCCGCTGATTGGCAGGGGGTTAGGTTCCCGACTCCCACGCCGCCAGGTATTTCTCCTGCTCCGGCGTGAGCGTGTCAATGCCCATGCCCATCGCCTTCAGCTTCAGTCGCGCGATCTCGTGGTCAATGTCGGTCGGGATGGTGTAGACCTTCGGCTCCCGCCCCGT
>JAICVS010000188.1 GCA_025935195.1 Ktedonobacterales bacterium | reverse complement strand
GGCTGGCCGTAGCCAGGCTGGCCGTAGCCAGGCTGGCCGTACATCGGCGGCTGGCCCATTCCCCCGCCATACGACGGCCCAGTTGGGTAGGTCGGGAACTCACCGGGATTGTTCGGAGTAGACATACATGCTCCTTGCTGCTGAGAACGCCAATCCCGCCACCGCGCCACACACATGGGCGCCACTTACCGGCGGAAGCCTCCGCGCCCCGCGTTCGTGCATAGAACGATGCGAGGCCGGTCCAGTATCACAAGAAAGCTCCCGCTGTGCGATAGGTAAAAATGCGTATTCACTCCCAGCGTCCGCGCGGCCAGCCAGCACGAGCCAGCACGAGCCAGCACGAGCCAGCACGGGTGCCGTGTCAGGGCGTGACGTCGAAGGTGTCAATCGTCCACGCGCCGTGATCGTTCCCGAACGTGAGCGTCGTGGGAACGGTGAGCGGCACCCCGCCGTCGCCGGTATCAAGCTCCACCGTCACACTGGCCGTCGTGCCCTTGACCGTATAGGTGGCGGGATCGGGCGCGCATGACGCCAGTTTCGCGTTGCCGCCGTCGCTCAGAGCATCCTTGACGGCCTGGGCGAACTCGGCCTCGCTCACCTGCCGCCGGGCGGCGTCGCTGAACAGCCCATACGCCGCCTGGAAGCCTCCGGCCACCAGCGCGTCACAAAATCGGTCAGCGACGAGCAGCGCCGCGACGTCCGCGCCTTCCAGCGACGGATCGATCCGGTCAATCGCCCAGGTGCCGCCATCCTGCCGCGCCAACGTCACCGCACCGCTCTGCGCGTGCCGCCGCCGCAGCGTGGCGGTGATGGTGGCAGTGCCGGCGAAGGGATTGAGCGCGCCGGGGTTGCCAACCAGCGGCAGACCGTCCGTGATCGCGCAGTCCGTAGCCGCGCCATCCAGCCGCTCGCGGATCGCGCTGGCCCGCTCGAACTGATCCTTGGTCAGGCGCGCTCGCGCCTGGGGAGAGAACAGATCATAGGCCGAGGCGTAGTCCCTGGCGAGCAGATCGCCGCAATACGCCTGAACCACGCCCGCTGGCCCCTGAGTGGCCGCGAAGGCGACGAGACCGCTGGCGCTCAGGACCAGCAGCAGCGGCACAACCGCGATTCCGATCATCCACGCGGAGGGCCAGGCGCGGCGCGAGCGCCGCATGGCCGGCAGCGGCGCGGAATCTTCCAGATCATCCAGATCGCGCGCGCGTCGTTCCGCCTCCGCATGGCCGCGCGCGCGTCCCCGTTCACGTAGCTCCGCGCGCTTGCGCTCCCGCTCCCGTGCGTCGTCGCCATCGTCCGTGTCGTGGCGCGGTCGCGTACGTGGGCGCCAGCGTGGCGGCACAGTGAGCTTGCCCGTCGGCAGCTCGCTGATCTCGACCACTGGCCGCGCAGGGGGAAACAGCCGGACGGGCACAGGCACAGGCACAGGATCAGGATCAGGATCAGAAGCGGGAGCGGGTGTGTATGGCCGCCTCACGGCGGGTGGACGCTCCCCCAACAAGCTGGTCTCGATCTCAGTGATGTCGCGCGGACGCTCCGGCAGCCGCCCAGTCTCCAACTCAGCGATGTCGCGCGAGCGCGGCGGCAGCTTGTCCGTCAGAACGTCGCTCTGATCCCACTGGCGATCCGGCAGCAGATCGGTTGCGATCTCGCTGATGTCCGCCATCCCCGGCCGTGGCGCGGACCCATCCCTGCCGCCAGTCGCCTCACCCGCCGTCTCGCCCGGACGTGACGTCGCGTGCCGCGCCTGCTCGCCGGGAGAGCTTGCGGACCCGAACGGATTGCTCGGCGTGGACATCCTTCTCTCCCCCACTCTCCCCTGGGCGGCGCCTCTGCCGCGCCCCTTCCCCGCCGCTACGACCACGCGCACACCCGATTATATCAACAGCACGCCGATGCCGAATAGATAGCCCCTATCATTTCTCCTCACCCGTTAGAACGAGCAAGCCGTGGTCTAGTATCGAAGCGGCCCAGGCCCGCACCTCCGCATAGGGGCACGCCGGCACATCCACGCACGCCGGCGCTCCTGGCAATCCTCAGCCGACGCGCTTGACAACCATCGTGATTTGTGATAAATAAGTTCTATAGGCGCCGAGCCAGCCTCAGGCTCTCGCACCTTGAACAACCGCATACCGTGTGGAATCCCCGCCATCCCCGCCCATCCGTGTCGCGCAATCGTTCCCTGGACGTACCGAATCATGCCGGAATCGGTCGAAATCGTGCCGCGCACCTTGCCGTTTTTGCCACGATCTTGCCGTTTTTGCCGCCCATAACACGAAACGTCAAGTTCGTCGAGGCCGCAAATCGGCTTGAATGCGGCAGTCGAGAGGAGGATGCTCCTGACACACCATCAAAAAGCGGCAAAAACGGCAATGTTGACCGTGGCAGTCAACATTGCCACGCTCCTCCGCCGCCCCGTCCTCCCTCTCTCTGCCCCTACGAAAGTGGGGCGGCGGCAGGCAGAGAGACGAGCGCGGGGATGGCCTGGAATGGGAGGCGCGTGGCATAATGAAGTGTACGTCTACAACCTGCACATGGCGACAGAGGCAGTGCGAATCGCCCGCCACCCCGATCACGGCATGATCCACGGCGGCGGGTAGCAGCGGCAGGAGGCGCCTGAGATGGAAGAAGACGAGCTGGGCACACAACGCGCGCTGGGCCACGCCGAATACGTCGCGTGTACCCGCTGCGGCCGGATGACCCCGAAGCAATCCGCGGCCATCGTGCCGGGCGACGCGCTCGAAGATCAATCCGAGTTCCAATATCTCTGCCAGGAGTGCCAGGCGGCGCTCGCCGCCGGCGAGCAAGACCTGCCGACAACGCTGGTCTAGGGATGCGGCCGGGACGACCCCCGGTATTCATGCCGGGAGCCAACGACCACTGGAGATGACCCCGGCATGATGCGTTTTGACGAAGTGCTACGGACGCCTCGCCGTCTCTCCAGTCCACGCGGGTGGACTTTGCGGCGGCACACCATCCAGGCGCGATTGCAATCGCCGGCTGGCCGGCGCGGCAATCCGTCCGTGTTAAATTGTCAAACCGCATTCATGCCGGGGACCGGGGAACCCCACTAATAGAAGTCTAATGGAAGAAGGTGGATGCGATGCGGCTGCGTTATGTCTCGGTAACGTATTCGTTCGGTGGCGCCACGCAAAGCCTGGAGCGGCATTTCCGCGAGTTGCGCGAGGAGCTGCTGCGCCAGGGCCGCCATTACGGACTCTTGCAGCCCAGCACACAGTGGCGCCCGCCGGTGGACATCCACGAGACGACCACCGCCATCCTCGTCAAGCTTGAGCTGGCGGGCGTGCATGAGGAGGCGACCGAGATTACCCTGTATGAGAACGCCCTGGTCGTCACGGGCCGGCGCGACGACGACGACATGGAGCACGAGGGCGACGTCTGTTACCACGAGGCGCAGGTGCATTACGGCCCGTTCCGTGCGGAGATCCTCCTGCCCTCACCCGTCCGCCCCGACGACGTGACGGCGGCCTTCGACAGCGGCTTCCTGCGCATCCATCTGCCCAAGGTCGTCGCGTCCGACCCCCACGGCGAGCGGCCCGATGAGGCCGAGGCGCGGCCGGGATCGAGCGGCAGCTTCAGCCGCCTCAACGCCGCGCCCGCCCGCCCGGTCGCCCCCGGCGCGTACGAGTAGCCCGGATTCTTCGTGGAAATGCTGCCCGCCCGATGCGGTGCGGCTCCCCCTCTCCTTGCGAGGAGAGGGAGTCGGGGGGTGAGGACTCCCCGCGCCGGCCGCTGAAGAATCCAGGCGAGATCAGACAGATCGAGCGGCAGCCCGTCTCCATGTGGATTGTTCTTGCGATATGAGAAGAGAATACTGATGTTCGACGACGAGCCAGAGCGCGAGCGCGCACCCGAAACGCTGGCGCCAGCGCCGGCACCGGAGCAAGCGCCACCCACCGCCGAACTGCCTGAAACCGAAACCGAGATACCCACCGCCGAGCTGCCCGATAGCGCACCGCCCGACGCCGAGCCGCCGCTAGACGAAGCGCCCACCGAGCCGCCTCCAGAGACACCAGAGACACCAGAGACACCCGACAGCGAGCCGGTCGCCGTCGAGCTGCCGATGCCGCGTGCCGTCGTGCGCGATGACGACGACGAAGAGATGCGCGTCGAGCTGCCCGACGAGCTACCCATTCTGCCGCTCAAAGACACCGTCGTCTACCCGTTCGCCGTCACGCCGCTCGGCGTGGGCAAGGATCGCTCGATCCGCCTGATAGACGACGTCATGCGCGGCCCGCGGCTCGTCGGCTTGGTCGCCCAAAAAGACGAAAATGTCGAGGACGCCGGCCCCGATGACTGCTTCCGCATCGGCACCGTCGCGCGCATCGCGCGGCTGCTGCGCATCCCCGACGGCACCATCCAGATCATCGTGCAGGGGCTGGAGCGCATCGTCATCGACGAATACACCGCCGAGCAGCCGTTCCTGAAAGCGCGCTGCCATCTCGCCCCGGAGCCCGTCACCGAGGACTTCGAGATCGAGGCGCTCAAGCGCACCGCCATTGACCTCTTCCAGCGCCTCGTCAACCTCGTGCAATACCTGCCCGACCAACTCGCCATGGCCGCGATGAACCTGGACGACGCACGCCAGGTGGTCTATCTGATCGCCAGCAGCGTGCAGATGGACCTCAGCCTGCGCCAGGAATTGCTAGAGCTCGACTCCATCCGCGCCAAGCTGGAGCGCGTGACCACCTTCCTCGCCCGCGAGCTGGAGCTTTTGGAGCTAGGCAAGAAGATTCAGAGCCAGGCCCAGGAGGAGATGGGCAAGGCGCAGCGCGAATATTTCCTGCGCGAGCAGCTCAAAGCCATCCAGAAAGAGCTGGGCGAGGAGAACGACGAGATCGCCACCATCACCTCACTGCGCGAGAAGATCGAGCAGGCGCATATGCCGGAGGAGGCGTTCAAGGAGGCGATGCGCGAGCTCGCCCGCCTGGAGAAGTTGCCCACCGCCTCGCCGGAGTACTCCGTCATCCGCTCCTATCTCGACACCCTGGTCGCGCTGCCCTGGAACATCAGCACCGGCAAGCCGATTGACGTGCCCTACGCGCGCCAGGTGCTCGACGAGGATCATTACGACCTGGAGAAGATCAAGGAGCGCATCCTCGAATACCTGGCCGTGCGCCGCCTCAAAGAGCAGCGCCAGGGAACGGAGACTGGCGGCCCGGCCACGGGAGCGCCCGTCAGCCGCGAGCCGATCCTCTGCTTCGTCGGCCCGCCCGGCGTCGGCAAGACCTCGCTCGGCCACTCCATCGCTCGCGCGCTCGGCCGCCAGTTTGTGCGCATGTCGCTCGGCGGCATCCACGACGAAGCCGAGATTCGCGGCCACCGCCGCACCTACATCGGCGCGCTGCCCGGCCGCATCGTCCAATCCATCCGTCGCGCCGGCACCAACGACCCCGTCTTCATGCTCGACGAGGTGGATAAGGTCGCCTCGGACTGGCGCGGCGACCCCTCCTCGGCGCTCTTGGAGGTGCTCGACCCGGAGCAGAACCATTCGTTCCGCGACAACTACCTCGACCTGGCCTTCGATCTCTCCAAGGTGATGTTCATCGCCACCGCCAACGCCCTCGACCCCATCCCCGCCGCGCTGCGCGACCGCATGGAGGTGCTGGAGCTGGCGGGCTACACCGAAGAGGAGAAGCTGCACATCGCGCGGCGCTACCTGCTGCCCAAGCAGATCGCCGCCAACGGCCTCAACAGCGACGAGATCAGCCTGCCCGACGACGCGCTCGTGCGCATCGTCCGCGATTACACCCGCGAGGCCGGCGTGCGCAACCTGGAGCGCGAGATCGGCTCGATCTGCCGCAAGATCGCCAAGCAGCTCGCCGAGGGCCAGTCCGGCCCCGTCACCGTGACGCCGGAACTGGTTCACGAGCTGCTGGGCCGCCAGCGCTTCTTCGCCGAAGCCGCCGAGCGCATTGATCGGCCCGGCGTCGTCACCGGCCTGGTGTGGACGCCCGTCGGCGGCGACATCATCTTCGTCGAGGCGGCGATGATGCGCAGCCACGAGACCGGGCTGACGCTGACGGGCCAGCTCGGCGACGTGATGAAAGAGTCGGCGATGACGGCGCTCACCTACGTGCGCTCCAACGCCGCCTCGCTCGGCATTGACCCGCGTGTCTTCGAGGACAACGCCATCCACATCCACGTCCCGGCTGGATCCATCCCCAAAGACGGCCCCTCGGCGGGCGTCACGATGATGACGGCCATCGTCTCACTGGCGCTCGGCCGCCGCGCCCGCTCCGATGTCGCCATGACCGGCGAGATCAGCCTGCGCGGCAAAGTCCTGCCCATCGGCGGCCTCAAAGAGAAGGCGCTGGCCGCGCACCGCGCCGGCATCACCACCATCATCATGCCCAAGCGCAACGAGCCAGACCTGGAAGACCTGCCCGCCGAGCTGCGCGAGCAGATGGCCTTTATCCCGGTGGACGACGCCCGCGACGTGCTCACCCACGCCCTCGAAGGCGTCGCCTTCCGCACCGGCCCGCGTAGCCTGCCGCCGGAGCGCGAGCGCGAGCCAGGCGCGACCGGCCTCGTCGCCAGCGGCGGCCCAGCCACATCCTGACCGCCACACAAACCGAGCGAGCGGCATAACGTGGCCCGCTCCCTGCGGAAGCTGACGCCGTGTGCTGGAGAGAAACGTCTCTTCAGCGCGCGGCGTCGCCGTGTTGTATGCGGCCGGTCGCCTATAGCAGCCATTCACAGCCGCAAGGAGCGCGCATCCAGCGATGACCACCCCGCCCCAGCAAGACATCCGGCACGATTGGCACGATGCCGGCGCCCCCCCACGCGACGAGCCATGCGACGAGCCATGCGAGCGCGACAGCACCCACCTCGACCCGCTGCCCCAAGGGAGCGCATGGGCCGCTGCTCCCGCTCGCCCGCGTGAGGCATGGGGGATGCGCGCCATCCGCGCCCGCTTCCCCGCCACGTATCGCCGGCTCGCCCGCGCCGTCGCGGGAGCCCGGCCGCTCTGGGATCGCCTCGGCCCGCTGCTGGTCGTCGCCGTTGCGCTGCTGGCGCTGGGCTACGTCCACTACGTCAAGCAGGACTTCGCATTGGGGCCAGGCCTGGCCGGCTTCGCCGAGATCAACCGCGTGGACGCCGCCAAGATCGGCCTCTCACACCTGGCCGTCGGGAGCGATGTCGGCTACGACGGCCAGTTCTTCTTCGAGCTGGCCTATCGCCCCGCGCTCGTCGTGGACTGCGCCCACTCCACCCTGCACTGCCCGACCTACGATCCCGTCTTCCGCTGGCAGCGCATGCTCTATCCCGCCGCCGCGTGGCTGGCCGCCTTCGGCCAGACGGCGCTGCTGCCCGTCGCGCTGCTGCTGGTGAACCTGCTCACCATCCTGGCAACGGTCTATCTGGTAGGGAACCTGTCTGTCGCGGCGGGCGCGTCGCGCTGGCTGGGCGCGGCGGCCGGCCTCTTCTGCGGCGAGGCGATGAGCTTCCTGCGCGACCTCTCCGATCCCTTCGGCATCCTCTGGATCGTCGCCGCCATCTCCCTCTTCCGCAAAGGGCGGCCGCTCTGGGCCGCTGGGGCCGTTGCCGCCGTGCTGCTCACGCGCGAGGGCTACATCCTGTACGTCCCGCTGCTGGCGCTGCCGCTGGTCGCCGCGCGCCGCTGGTCCACCCTCGCCCGCGCCGCCGCCATCGCGCTGGGGCCGTTCCT
>JAICVS010000240.1 GCA_025935195.1 Ktedonobacterales bacterium | reverse complement strand
TACAAAGCGCGCTTCCTGGCGGGCTACACACCACCGAATGCGGAGGCGGCAGAGCAGCAGCGCGGGAAGCGCGAAGTGAGGCCCTCAAAGCCGTGACCGGCCAGAGCCAGAGCCGGGCCACGTAGGTTAGGTTATGTAGTCTGGAACGTCAAGATGACGCGGCCCAGGCGGATCTCGTCGCCGTCCTTCACCGGCGTCGGCGTCTTGGGGGTCAGCTTCTGGCGGTTGAGGAAGGTGAAGTTGGTGCTGTTCTGATCCTCAACCGAGAATTGGCCGCCGTTATTGAACAGCTTGGCGTGCAGCCGCGAGACGCCGCCCTCCTCGCCGCCGTGGGTCGTCAGATCCACATCGGGGTAGATATTGCTGACAGGATCCTCGCGGCCGATCACGACCTCGCTCTTGCCGGCGAGATCGAAGCTGGCGTTGTCCGCCTGCACCACCAGCCGCGGCGCGACAGCGGTCGCCGTAGCCGTGGCGCCGCCCGCCATCGCCCCGGCGGAAGCCATCGGCGCCCCCATATCCATCGCCGCGGCGCCGGTGGGGTCCAGGCGCTCGCCGCACTCATCGCAGAAGGCCGAGCCTTCGGGGTTCTCGTGACCCTGTGAGCAGCGGATCGACATGCGCTCCTCCTCGTAGCTGTGTTCGCCCTAACGTCTCTATTATGCCATACGGCCAAAGCGCCCCGGCGGTCAGCATTATGGTTCGAGCATCTGGGTCAGCTTGCGCGTCTTGTTGCCGATCGTCTTGACCTCCTCAGCCGAGAGCGCGCCGCCCGCCGCCGCCTGATCCAGCAGGCGCTGCGTCTCCGGGTCCAGGATGCGCGTGACGTTGGGGTGCAGCCGCGTCGTAACCTTGCCGGTGCGCTTGTATTCGTCCAGCACGCGCGTGACGAGCCGGTGGGCGTTGGCCTTCTCGACGTAGTTGAGCACCACCGGGTTGGCCTCGTCGTTGTGTACGGTCTCGTTAGTGAAGGTGACGACGGCGTCGGCGCGGACTTTCTCAGGGCCGGCGCCTGGCACGTCGTAACTTAGCTCGGCCTGTGCGACGCGGAAGGTGCCGGCCGGGCGCGGATCCACCAGCAGCTCGACCAGCGCGGCCTGCGGCGTGTCGCGCTCCAGATCGCCCAGCGCCACAATCGCCTCGCGGTCGGAGAGCGTATCCTGCGCCTGTTCGGCGATCAGCGGCAGCACCTTGACGGACTTCTTGGGGTGGACACCGGCGGGCAGGCGCAGCGTCAGTTGGGCGTTGCGCACCTGCACGGCGGCGGCGCTCTGAAGCTGGCGCTCGAAGATGGCGAGCGCGTCGTCCGGCCGCTTGATGAACTCGGCGGGCATGCCGCTGCTGCGCTGGCCGACATTGTCGAGCAGGTCTTCATCCCAGTCGGCGCCGATGCCCAGCGGATAGATGCCGATGCCGGAGGCGCCGGCGTCGTCGGCGATGCGGCGGCAGCGGTCGGCGTCGCCGTAGGTCACGCCGTCGGTGAGCAGGATCATGCGATTGACGGTGCCAGGCGCGGCGTTCTTGCGCAGCTCGGTGAGACCGACGCTCATGCCCAGCGACATGGCGGTGCCGCCGCCGTCCTTGATGCCGTCCACCAGCGCGGCGAGGCCGAGCGTATCGGCGGCGGGCTGGGCCGGCACGACCACACGCACGTTGTCGTCGAAGATCACCACCGAAACGATATCAGTGGGGGCCATGTGGCTGATGACCAGCTTGACGGCGTCCTTGACGGCCTTGAGCTTGGCGCCCTTCATCGAGCCGGAGTGGTCGAGCACGAGCGCGAAGTTGAGCGGCATGCGCTGCTGCGCCACGGCGGCGCTGGGACGGGCCTCCACCAGCACATAGGCCACCTGGGTGCCGCCGGTCACGGTCATGCGCTCGCGGCCCACCTGACAAATCAACGATACTTCTCCGGACATTGCCGGCGGCTCCTCTCCCCCCGCCTCCCGCGCACGCTCGCGGAAGACGCTCGCTGTCTCTAGCTGTCTCTAGCTGTCTCTGAACTCCAGCTATCGGCCGTTTGGCCGCTTGGCGCTATCAGCCGGCCGCTCCGCCCTCGTGGCGTTCGTGCGGGCAGCCATCACTCTACTGCGGATTACGTAAGAGGCGCGGTGAATGTTGCGGGCCAGCGCAAGCTTCCCAGCATACGGCTGGGCGCGGGCTTCCCGGCATCAATGCTGGGGTGATCCCCGCGGGGCAAGCGGCCTACCGCATTTCGCTTCCCGGCGTGATGCGTTTTGACACATTGCCGCGGACACCGCGTCGCATCTCTCTCCAGTCCGCGCCGGCGGACGTCGCGGCCACCGGCCATCCAGGCGCGAATTCATTCGCCAGCCCAGCCCGCGCGGCGGTCTATCCGCCGTACATGGTCAAACCGCATCATAATAATGGCCGGCGTAGGGCGCGGGTGTTGCGCGGTCAACCGACGTGATCCGGCGCTGGCACGTCCAGGTAGATGGCCGCTGACGTGGGCGCGGGGATCGGCTCGCCGTCGCGGGCCAGCCCTGCGAGGTGCGGCGCGATGGCGTCGCGGATGTCGTGTCGTGGGGGAGGGAGGGAAGGTGTATGCCGGTCCCACGCCGGACGAGCCGATCCGCGTGGTGCTGGTGGACGACCAGGCGCTCCTGCGCGACCGCACCCAGGCCGCGCTTTGGGCGCGCGAGCACGGCCTGGGTAGCGAGCAAGTAAGCCACCAGACATTACTTACAGGAGTCGGCCTGGTTGGACCACTCGAGCTGGACCATGAAGTTGCCAAGCTGCTTCGTCTTCCAGGCGCAGATGTCGCCGATCTCGCCGTTGGCGTCGTCGTACCAGCCGCTACCCGGCACGGCATCGGTGATCGCCTCGCACAGCTCGTGCGAGCTGGTGGATGTGAGCGCGTCCAGTGTGGAGAGGCCGCCCAGGCAGCCGGGGCAATTCGCGTACGGCATCACGGCGTAGAAGACCTGGCTGTTGATCGCGTCGTGATAGCCGCAGAACACCATGCACGACTTCCCGCCGCCTTGCACGACCGCGACGCCCGGCGGCAGGTAGATGAAGTAGAGCGTGTTCGAGCCGGGCTGGGGGATGGCGTTGTTGGTGAGAATCTCCTGCTGCAGGAAGTGGCGGATGCGGCTGTCCGTCACGCTGTGGCGCGGATGCGGTGTCGTGATCGTCGCCGTGCCAGTGCGCCGGCCATGGCCAATCGTGTACTGCGGAACGTTGTACTCGGCCAGCTGATCGATCAGCGGGCTGGTCAGCAAGAAGTCGAAGAAGTCGTTGATTGACGACGCGACCTGACTTTGCGGCGCGGTTTGCCACGGCGTGCCCCAGAAGATGGTAAAGACCTCCACGGAGGCGAGCAGCGGGCCGCCGCGGTATGTCAGGTGCGCGGGCGACGCGCCCGCCTGCGCCTCCGCCGTCGGGGTGAGCAACCCTTCTGGGACATGCAAAGGGACTACGCGAATCGGGTCGGCTGGGGCGGCAACGATCGTGCGCGTGGTGGCGGTCTGGGTGGTCGCGGGTGAAGTCGTAGCCATGATCCGCTCCTTCATTCGGTCATCCGAACAACTGATGCGCGGGCGCGGTATGGCGGCATCGCCCGTCACGCGACCGCGGCGGACTGGGGCCGGCGTCGCAGGGAGCGCGGCGCGCGAAGGGAGACGCTTCATCCAGGGGAAAAGGGTGGGGCGACGATGGCAACGCGCGAGCACCAGACGTTACGAGCGTCCGGCCGCCATGCCGCGCCATCCATACACGAACGTGTCCTACACCACACACTACATAGCGATCCGTCCGCACGTGCATGCCTATGTATGTACCCGATCATCTCTCGTTGCGCCAGTGGCGAATTCTCCACCGTGAGGGGCGATTCTTCACCGTCTCTCCCGCAACTCCTGGGAGACGAAGGGGGCCGTGGGGACGCGGAACGGTGGCAGCGGCCAGTGGGGATCGCGGCTGGGAACGTCCGGCGGGCAGCATGTGTGGCCGAGATGGAGAGCGCGATGTGGTCAGCCGGCGTGATCTGTACGATGGCACATCCAGGTAGATGGCCATTGATGTGGGCGTGGGGATCGGCTCGCTATCGCGTGCCAACCCTTCGAGATGCAGCGCAATCGCGTCGCGGATGTCGCGCTCGACGTCCGCGCGGGTGTCGCCGACCGCGACGCATCCCGGCAGGTCCGGGACGTAGGCGCCGTAGCTCGTATCGCCCTTTTCGATGATGATGAGGTAGTGGCGCATATGTCCTCGTATCCCGCTGCCGCAATACTCGCCACTCCCCGGCATGATGCTCTTGTTTCACACTGGAGACCGATCCCATACACCATCGCCAGGCGAAAGAGATGCTTCAGCAGATCGGTGATGCCATGCGTGAGCTTGGCTGCGCTGGGCAAGGCTGATCGCCCGCGCTCTGAGCGCCTGCGCTGCTTTCTTTGTCACCCTGGCGCGCTCGCCCTCGTCTCCCCCACGCCCTCGGCCATCAATGGCCGGCGGACGGCAAACTGGGCATGCATGCCCCACGGAGTGCGGGCGTGCCGCCGCCGTGAGCGTGCGCTGCCAGGCGTTCGGCGGAGGGAGTGATAC
>JAICVS010000249.1 GCA_025935195.1 Ktedonobacterales bacterium | reverse complement strand
CTTCACGGCGTATCGGCTGACGGGCGAAGAAGGGTGGTTTCCGGCGAGCCAGGCGGTGGTGGCGACGGGCCACATGACCATCGTGACGATGGACCCCGCCAGCGAACGCGCGGTCCCGCTGCCGGAGGAGCTGCGCCGGGCACTGAGCGGCGGCGCGGCGGAGCCGGCAGAGTAGCGGCTCAACGGCTCACGATGCTGCCAAGGGCTTGCAGCGGCACGAACAGCAGCCAGAAACCGCTCGCCGCGACCAGCCAGAGCCGACGCGGCGTGAGCCGGTCAAACAGCGGCAGGCAGTAGATCGCGCCCAGCACGATGCCCAGCGCGATGCGCGCCGAGGCGAAGGCGTCCACGTACGAGCTGGCGGGCAACAGCAGCACGAAGAGCAGGATGTTGGCGACCAGCACGCCCAGCGCGACCTCGCACACGCCACGCCGCAACGCCCATAGGCCCATTCCCAGGCAGATCAGTGCGGGCAGCACGACGACATCAATCTCGACGATACGCAGCCCGTTCCACGGCCAGTACGCGAAGAGGCCGGCGAAGGGTATGGCCTCAAACCGCACCTGTTGCGGCACGCCCGCCGAGCCAAGCCATGCGTAGAGGGCGAGCTTGTAGAGCGCGAGCGGCACCAGCGCCACGCCTAGCAAGATCGCCGCACGCCGCCAATTGGCGCGCAAAGCGGCCTGCCAGCGCGCCCACTCGCCGCGCCGGGCTGTGCCGCCAGCACCACCTAACAACAGCGCCATGCCGTAGAGGACGGGGAAGACGGCGGTGGTCTCGCGCGTCAGCGCCGCCAGCGCAAAGCAGCCGGCAGCGGTGATGATGCGCCGCCGCTCATTGCCGGCGAAGCCGAAGTCGAAAGCGTACACGCCGCACGCAACCAGCGCGAAGGCCAGCGGCTCGGTCAGGTCACCTTGCAGTCCGATCAGCGTGCCGAACGCGAAGGCATAGATTAGCGCTAGCCAGGGTGAGTAGCCTTTGCGCCGCAGCCACAGCGCGACGGCGAGCGTGCCGCCGCCGATCGCGAGCCAGTTGACGAGCAGCAGCGTGTAGGGGATGAGCGCCGGCTGCCCAAACGCCAGCGCGCGCGCGAGCATGGGATAGAGGATGCGCGTGTAACGATAGGCGGGGAAGTCCGTGTAGAAGCGAGCGTTCTGGGGATCCAGCGCGATGAAGTAGGCGTACTGGCCGTCGTAGCCCTTCGGATCACGCGGGGTGTAGTGGAGTGTGGCGGAGTGGATGACGGCGCTGGCGTCGCTCTGCTGAAGCTGCTTAGTGCCGATGACGGCAAGGTCGCGGATGTCGTGGCCGCCGAGCAGATACGCGACGATCCAGACGGCGTAGATCGCGAGCACACAGCCGGCGACCATCCAGGGTGAGTGCCGCCAACGCGCCGGCGCGCTATGGCTCGCCAGCATCGCCTGCCGCTCCACCCGCTTCGTTCGCTCCGTCACTGCCATCTCATGCCTCCACTGCCCCAGCTCGCCATTGCGAACGCCATCAACGCCATCATTGGGGCGCGACATACGGGAACACTACCCAGAGCGGCAGCAGCGAGAGCCAGAGGATGCCCGCCACGCAGAGCCAGAGCCGGTGGCGCGAGATCGCCGCGTCGAAGGCAGGCACAGACAGCAGCGCCGCCAGCACGACCCCGCTCATCACGCGCCCGGCGGCCATCAGGTCGTACGAAGTCGGGTTCAGCAGCACGACGCAGAGCGCGACATTGGCAAGCAGCGTCCACACTTCCACTGTCACCCGCCGGCGCGCGAGCGCGACCACCCCCAGCGCTGCCACGAACAGCGCCGGCAGCACATCGCCCGCGACTACCAGCGTCTGCTGTCCCTGCCACGGCCCCTGCGCCAGTAGCCCTTGGAACGGCAGCAGCACCGGCAGCACCGTTGAAGGGACGCTGGTAGACCCCAACCAGAGCGCGAGGAATAGCTTGAGCAGCGCCAGTGGCGCCACGGAGAGCGCCAGCAGCAGGGCGGCGGGCCGCCACCCCGCGACGAGGCGCGCACACGCCCCATCCATCACACCAGCCGTCGTCCCCGCGCTCCGTGTCGTCCACAGCAGCCCCAGCGCGTACACCACCGCGAAGATCAGGGTTGTCTCGCGCGCGAGGCCGGCGAGGGCGAACGCGGCTCCGGCCCAGAGGACGCGCCGCTGGCCGCCGAAATCGAACAGATACACCGCCAGCGCGACGAACGCATAGGCCAGTGGCTCGGTCAGGTCGCGCTGCACGGCGAAGAACAGGCCGGGATAGAAGCTGTAGAGCAGCGCCAGCCACGGTGAGCGCCCCTTGCGCCGCAGCCAGAGCGCCAGCGCCGCCGTCCCGCCGCCGATCGCCAGCCAATTGACCAGCACCAACGCCAGCGGGATCAGCGACGGCTGGCCGAGCGCGACCAGGCGGGCCAGCATCGGGTACAGGATGCGCCCATAGCGGTAGCCCGGCACATCCACGTAGAAGCGCGCATTAACGGGGTCCAGCGCGATGTAGTAGCAGAACTGGCCGTCGTAGCCGAGCGGGCTGTGCGTCGCGTACTGGTAGCTCGGATCATAGTGGATAACTGCGCTGGCATCGCTGCGCAATACGAACGTGGGCGAGCTAACCGTGAAGTCGCGCGCATCATGGCCTGACAACAGATAGATGCCGATCCAGAGAGCATACAACGCTAGCGCCATGCCCGCGACCATCCATGCCGAGGCGCGCACACGAGCAAGAGCGCGCCGCTCAGTGCGCGCCCTCGCCTGTGCTGATGTCGCTGCTGATGTCGCTTCTATCGGCGTCCCCACCATCGCTCCGCCCATCTTCCGCGTCTTCCACCTCTGAGCCCATCTCATACTGGTCGCGCCATGCGATCCATGGAGAACGGCGGGGTACAGTATGCGGGATTCACGACATGCGCGCAAATGCGATAGGGCTTTCGCGTGTGGTGGCCCCGGATGGTGATCCGCCCCCGCCGCAAACCTTGACAAGCGCGGCGGTTTGAGGCGATAATCCTTCGGGCATGGGCAGTTGGCAGAGTGGACAAATGCAGTAGACTGTAAATCTACCGGCTTCGGCCTACGGAGGTTCGAATCCTCCACTGCCCACCAGAGATACGTCGTGGTTGGTCTTGTCAGGAGTGTCCTTGCGCCATTCCGCCAACCATGTCGTATCTTGTAGACAGGCGCACGGGGCCGGGCAGGCCTCTCGCGTAAAGTGTTCCCGGCAACCGTGGGCCGCGCCACCCGATACGGTTCCGCCGCCGGTAGCGAGAATCCACAGATGGCTTGCCATCCGTGGGATGCCAGTGTAAATCAGTTGGCTTGGCAAAATGTCCAGGCCAGCGGAGGCACACGATCCGCCGTTGCCGAGCATGGTCCGCGACATGGTCGTATCGGCAACGGTGAACCGCCCGCCCGAGTAGCTCAGGGGTAGAGCACAATCTTGGTAAGGTTGGGGTCACGGGTTCAATTCCCGTCTCGGGCTCCGACGGTCCCGCTGCCGCTCGATCCTCCCCACCGGGAGGCGAGCGCGTAGTGGGACGTTTCGTGTGTCGCGTGTTCAGCGCTGCCGTGCTCGTGCGGCAGTGGTCCTCCAGGAGCCGATGCGGCTGACCGGAGAAGCGAGAGAGGCCGGCGCCGCGAGCAGAGGACGGCGCCAGGCGACTGTGGAGGAGTTCCAAACCTCATGGCGAAGCAGAAATTTGTGCGCAGCAAGCCGCACGTGAACGTGGGCACGATCGGGCACATTGACCACGGCAAGACGACGCTGACCGCCGCCATCACCAAGGTGCTGGCCACCGCCAAGCTGGCGAAGTACACCGCG
>JAICVS010000124.1 GCA_025935195.1 Ktedonobacterales bacterium | reverse complement strand
GGCCGACCGTCTGGCCCAATCCCTCGCGCCAGCCGAACACCTCGGCGATGCCGTAGGCCGCCGAGCCAGCCAGCACCGGCACCGCCAGCAGACCCGTGCCGACGATGCCCAGCGCGAAGAGCTGGCGCGCGAAGGGGCCGGCCAGCGGCTCCAGCGCGGCCGCCGCCTCGTTGGCGGATTGGATGGTGGTGATGCCGTGCGCGTGCAGCGTGCTGCCCGTCGTCATCACGATGAACCAGAACGTCACGCTCGCCGCCAGCAGGCCGAACACCGTGTCGAAGCGCAGCGCGCGCAGCTCCTTGGCGAGCGCGAGGCGCTGGCGCGGCGCGTCCACGCCGCGGTCTTGCCGGTGGCGCAGCTCCGTCTCCTCCACCTCCTCCGACGCCTGCCAGAAGAAGAGATACGGGCTGATCGTCGTGCCGAGCAGCGCCACCATCAGCGCCAGAAAAGCCGGCGTCGGCTGGATGCTGGGGATGAGCGTGGCGAGCAGCAGCCGGCCCCAATCCGGCCGGATCAGGATGCCCGCGACGAGATAGGCGAAAAGCGAGAGCGTGAGGAACTTCAGCACACGCGCGTAGAGACGGTAGGGGACGAAGACCTCCAGCGCGACGATGCCCAGCGCGAAGGCGGCCACCAGCGGCAGGAAGAGCGCGGGCGGCGCACCCGGCACGAGCTGGCGCACCGACTCCGCCATCGCACCCAAGTCCGCGCCGACGTTGATGGTATTGGCGGCAAAGAGCAGCGCCACAGCCACGCCGAGCACGGGGCGGCCATAGTGGCGGCGCGCGACGCCCGCGATGCCGTGTCCCGTCACCAGGCCAATGCGCCCGCACATCTCCTGCACCACGATCACCAGCGGCAGCATGTAGAGCGCCAGCCAGAGCTGCGCCGGGCCAAAGGCCGCGCCAGACTGCGAGTACGTGCCGATGCCCGATGGATCGTCATCCGCCGCGCCGGTGATCAGCCCTGGCCCCAGCATGCGCAGCAGCCGCCCCGCGCGGCGCAGCGGGCGTGGGCGTCCCCGGTGAGCTCGCCGCGGCGCGTGGTGCATGGGCATCGCGACCTCAGTGAAGGCGCCCGTCGGCGGCGGGGTCGTCATGGCGCGTCTCCTGAGGCGGACGACAGGAGAGACATATCCGCCGTCCGCTCGCCAGCCATCGTAGCAGGCGCGGCGGGCGATGTCTAGTAGCGCGATCCCCTCGCGACCGCCGCTCCGCCGGCCACCGCTCGGCTCATTGGCCGCCGTGCAAGATGCTCTGGAAGGTCTGCAAGCCCAGAATCGCGTCGAGTGGGCTGATATGCAGATCAAAGAGCAGGCGGAAGACTCCGCCGAAGAACGCCGCGTTCAACTGCGGTATGAACGAAAGCGCGAAGAAGATCAGGATGAACGTGTAGCTGCCCAACGATTGCAGCGAGACGCGCGTGTTGTACGCAAGGAACGGCGCGATGGCGTTGAAGCCGTCCAGCGGCGGGATCGGCAGCAGGTTCAGGATCACCGCAGCGATCTGGAAGAAGGCCAGCAGCGCCAGCGCGGCACGCAGCGCCGGATAGGTGTCGGCCAGGCCCAGCACGAACGGGATTGCCAGCAGCACCGCGATCAGCAGGTTCATCGCCGGCCCCGCCAGCGAGATCGCGCTCTGCCAGCCACGCGAGCGCACCAGATCGCGCCGCAGGTAGACCGCGCCGCCGGGCAGGGCGATGCCACCGATCAGGATGAACGCCAGCGGCAGCAGGATGCTCAGTACCGGATGCACGTATTTGAGCGGGTTGAAGGTGAGGTACGAGGCGGTGCTGTCGCTGTTATCACCACCCAGATAGGCCGTGGCGGCGTGCGCGTACTCGTGCAGACACAGGCTGAAGACCCAGCCGACGACCACCAGCCCAATCGTGCCCGGCGCCAGCCAGCGATCGTCGTTGCGTGTCAGCACGAAGACGAAGAAGCCGAAGAGGATGATGAAGCCGGCGACGATCTCCCAGTTGATCTGGCGCAGCAGTCCGCCGACGCCACCGCGTCGGCGCGAGGGACCGCCGTAGCCGTAGTATGAGACCGGCAGCGGGCGGTAGGGGTCGGGGTTGTACACAAATCTATCCTTCGTTGTTCCGTCCGGCCGGCAGCGTGCCGCCGAGGCAGGGGTGCGGCGGTGCGTGCGCGCCGCCGATGATACAGACGCGATGTCGCAGGATGTCGCATCAAGGATGTCGCATCAAATACGAGTGCTACCCCCCGCGCGTTAGCGCCGCACCACCCGCCGCACGATACGGCCGAGCGAGAGCACGTCGTCCGTGCCGAGGAAGCGCGAGAACGCGAAGTACACGGCGGTCGCCGCGATGATGGATGAGCCTACGCGCACGATCATGTACACCGTCTCGGTGATGGATGTGCCCTGAATGGGCAGCGCCAACTGAGCGAGCGTGTAGACGAAGAGCGCGGTCAGCGCGCAGACGACGCTGGCGGCGAGCACGTTCAGGAAGAACCGACCCAGCTCGCGCAGGTTCAGCCCGCCGATGCGCGGGCGCAGCAGCAGCAGCAGCACCAGCGCCTCGCCGTTCGCGCCCAGCGCCGTCGCCAGCGCCAAACCGTTGGCGCCCATCGGCTGGAGCAGGATGATGGACAGGCCGATCACGAACAGGAACTGCAACACACTCACCTCGACCGCCGTGCGCGTGTCGTGCAGCGCGTAGAAGCAGCGCGTCAGAATCTCGACCAGTGAGAGGCCGAGTAGGCCGACCGAGAACGCGATCAGCGGCCCCGTCACCAGCGGCAGATCGGCCAGGTTCAGGTGGCCGTGGGCGAGCAGTAGCCGACTGATCGGATCGGCCAGCACGATCAGGCCGAGCGCGGAGGGCAGCGCCAGGAAGATCACCCCGCGCACGGTGCGCAGGATGGTGTCGCTCAACCGCTGCCACTCACCCGCCGCCACCAGCGCCGCCAGCGTCGGGAAGGCCGCCTGCGAGACCGCCATGCCGAACACGCCGATCGGCAGCATCGCCAGCGAGAAGGCGGTGACGTAGCCGATGGCCGCGCCGGTGCGCAGCCCCGTCATCAGCCCGCGATTGACGAAGACCGAGAGGTACAGGAACGCGGCGTTCGCCAGGCGCGGCAGCATCAGACTGAACATCTTGCGCACGCCGGGATGGAAGATGTCGAACGAGAAGTTGTACTCCATCTTGGCGCGCACGAGGCCGGGAATCTGGATGAGCAGTTGCAGCGCCGCGCCCGCCACCACGCCCCACGTCGGCCCGTAAATGCCCAGGTGGCCGCCGAAGATGCGCGTTTTCTGATCGACGAGCGTGAGCGCGATGCCACCGATCAGACTGACGGTGTAGATCACCTGGCCGATGGCGGGCAGCACGAAATGCTGCCGCCCCTGCAGCACGGCGATGGCGACGGTGGCTCCGCCCAGGAAGATCGGCTGCAAGAGCATGATCTGCGTGAGCTGCACGGCGAGCGGGCCAGTGCGGTTGCCGTTGGTGAAGAGGTCGTGGAAGACCGTGGTGAGGAAGACCGGCGCGGCGAAGAAGCCGCCGACGGCCAGCAGTGTCAGCGCGCCCATACTCAAATTGAGCGCGGAGCTGGTGATGTGCCAGGCGGCTTTCTTGTCGCGCTTGTCAATCAGGTAATCGGCGAAGACGGGAATGAAAGCCGAGGCTAGCGCGCCACCCGCGACAATGTTGAACAGCGCGTCGGGCAGCGTGAAGGCATAGGTGTAGGCGTCGGCCTCCGGCCCGAAGCCGAAGGCGGCCGTGAAGAGCGAGGTACGGAAGAGGCCGAGCACGCGGCTCAATAGCAGTGCGACACTGACGATGAGCGTCGCGCGCGCCAAGTTGCCGCGATTGAGCGCCTTGATGTGCGCCGACGGCTGATCGACCGCCTCCATATCGGCAGGCAACTGAGCCGGCGCCACAGCGGACCCGCCGTGTGGCGCCGTGATGCCCTTGGTCCAGCCGGAGCCTTGTGAGGGCAGCGGCACCATCGCGGGCATACGCCCCGTGCCCGTCATATCTTGCAAGCTGACGCCGGCGTAGGATTGCTCCATGGCTTCCCAGCCTAGGCCATCGCCCTCGCCCGGTGACGGCGGCACGGGAATGCGTGCGCTCTCACGGTCCCACGGGGGATTCTCGTCGTGCGACGACGGATCATCAGGCCAGAGCTTGCCCGGCGCGGAGCCGCCCGCCCCATTCACGCCATTCGGCGGCCCCGCCGCCTGACCGTCCAACGGCCAGGCGTGCCGCTCCGCCGCCAGCCGCCGGCGCATGCGCTTCTGCTCGGCTGGATCGCCTCGCTGCATGGGGATGTGCTCCGTCGCTCTCGCACGCATGACACGCCGCGCCGCCCCTGGACCGCCCAGGTCGCACGCATGATAGCATCTCCATTCCCGCTATACAACGCGCTCCCCCCGATAGGTACACCTGCCGAGACATAGCCCATTGCTGGACGGCACACGACGTCATACACTTCCCCTCGCCGGCTTCCCTGACATACGTGAGACGCGGACAACCCACAGAGAGACAAGGAGCGATCCGCAATGTCCGATCCAACCGCCGCCGTCGCCCTCACCACCCTCGCCGCCATCCCCGACCAGCTCGACATCCTCGTCGCGCGCGGCGCCGAGCTTCCGCCACAGTCCGGCGTGGCTGAGGACTGGACGCCCAGCGAGATTCTCGGCCACCTCTGCGATTCCGCCCGCTATTGGGGTGCGCGCATGTACCGTGTCGCGCATGAGGACGAGCCGGAGTTGCCGCCCTTCGACGAGAACGGCATGGTCCAGCTCGCCGCCTATCGCTATCGCCCGCTGGCGCCGCTGCTGCGCCAGTTCCATCTGATCGCTGAGGACAACGTCGCGCTGCTGCGCTCGCTGCCGCCGGAAGCCTGGGACCGCGCCGGCCGCCATGAGATGCGCGGCCGCATCACCCTGCGCGAGATCGCCGCCGTTGAGGCCGACCACGAACGGAATCACGTCCACCAGTTGCGCGCGGCGCTGGGGCTGGGCGGGGAGTAGCCGCGCGGCAGCATGGCCGCTCTCCCCGCCGCCTCTGCATATAGCGCTCACCGCAAGCTGAAACGCGCGCTACGTACGGCTCAGACGGCCGCCGGTGTGGGGGCATCGTGCTGGTAGCGCAGCAAGGCGCCCACGCCCCCCAGCTCACTCAGCACCGCATGCCCGCGCACCACCTCCACATCCGCGCCCGTTCCAGCCGCCAGACGGATCAGCTCGTTGCGATTCGTGTCGCCGAGCGGCGCGTCCTCGTCCAGCAGCAGTACGTCCACCTGCCCGTGCTCCAGCGCGGCGCGCGTGCGCTCCAGGCCATCCACTCCCAGCCCGCCGGAGCGCACCGCCGCGACCAACTGATCGGCGAGTGACAGCCCATCCTCCGCCTCCGCTTGCGCGAGAATCGGCTCGATCTCGCGCGCGACGGCATCACGCGGCGCGCGCACGTCCACCCGCACGATCTGCCCATGCACCAGCTCAGAGACACGCGGCGAGAGCGCGTCCAGCAGCGGCGGCAGCGCGGTTTCGTTGCCGGCCAGGATCACGCGGGCCGCGCCTTCGCGCTCCACCACCCGTTCGAGCTCGGCCGCGGCCTCGCGGGCGAACTCGGCGCGATGGTTTTCGACGTGGCGCTGGTAGCGTTTCTGATTCAGGCCGCCCAGCATCGTCTTGCGATAATGCACGCTCGTGTCACCCGTGCCCTCGATCTCTCGCAGGAAGCCAGTGCGCATGACGAACAGACGGATGGTATGGAAGTTCACGACGCCGACCACCGCCGTTTCCTGATCGTCCGCGAGGCGGGCGAGCTGGAAGAGGTCCGGCACCGGTCCGATCACCACCTGGTGCTCGAAGGGCACGCCGGCCTCGACCGTCTCGAACAGGCCGCGCGCGGCGCAGGCGAAGATCGCCAACCCCTGCGCGGAGACGGGGAACTCGTGTCGCAGATACTCCTCGATGTGCGCGACATCCACGCGGAACGAGTCGAGGTCACGGCCACGCGGGCCGAAGGTCTTCTCGATCTCGCGCAGGCGATCGCCCATCATCAGCACGCCGTCGCGCAACGCCGGACGGCCGCCGGTGGTGTGCGGGCGCATATCCAGATAGACCGACAGCATCGGCTCGTTTCCTGGCTCCATCTCGGCCAGCCGGTGCAGCAACGGATACATCGTCATCTCCTCTTCTCTCCTCTCTCCTGATTCGCTCCAGGTGAATGCCGCTTACCTCAGGCGCGTAGGCGGATCGCGCATGATCCGCGCCCGGTGTCCGCCCGCCCTCTGTGCGCCTCTCTATAGCCAGTGTGGCATGCCGGTATGAGATGCCCCTGTATCCTCACTGAGACCGTCCTGAGGCTCGCGCGGCGGTTGCCTACACCCACCATTTCCCAGATTCAGACCCGATTCAGCGCCGCATCAGCCACCCCTCAGATCGGGGGGATACGCTGTGTCCAGTGAGCGCGGGCCGAGAGAGGCGGTTGCTACGGCCGCCTCGTCACGACGGCCGATCCCGGCATGTGCGTCGGCGCTGCGCTCGTGTCCGCCTGGTGATGAGAGGAGCATGGAGATGGCGAAGCGCATTCTGGTGCCGCTCGATGGTTCGCTGCGGGCCGAGGCGGCGATCCCGGTCGCCGCGCGGCTGGCCCGCGCTGAGAACGGCACCGTGATCCTGGCATACGTTACGCCGGAACCCGGCGCGAGCAATCCGCCGGATAGAGATCAGCTCGGCGAGCTGGCGCATATGGACGTGTACGCGCGGGCGGATGCCGCTGCGATGTATTTGCGCTTTGTCGCGGCCGATGAGGCGCTCGCCGATGTGCGCACGACCACCGCGGTCTACGCCTGTGGCGGGGTCTCTACGATCCTGGCGGTGGCGCGCACACAGGCGGCGGACGCAATCGTCCTCTGGGACGGCCGGCCGTCCGACGGGGACGGGGATGGCCGCACGAGCGGCACCCTGGCGCAACGGCTGGCCCGGCGTGCCCCCATGCCCGTGCTGGTCGTGCGCGAGGAGTGGCCCCTGGACACGTCCAACGCTGGCGTGTCGCGGCGGCCGTTGCGCGCGGTCGTGGCGCTGGACGGCTCGCCGTCGGCCGAGGCCATCCTCCCAGCGGCGGCGGAGTTGGCCGCCGCCCTCGCCGGTCCGCGCCTGGCGGCGCTGCATCTGGCGCAGGTCACGCGCGAGCGCACGACGATGGACGACGCCAGAGCCTACCTCAGCTCGGTGGCGCATGACATCCGCCGCGAGCTGCTGGGAGCGCATGGGCTGCTGCTGACCTGGTCGGTGCTGCACGCCCAAGACATCGCCGCCGCGCTCGTCGCCCATGTGGATCGCCCCCGCCGCGTATTCGGGCTGGATACCTCCCTGGAAGCCCTCTATCAGCCGGCCGGCGCCGGTGAGATCGATCCGGCGGAGTTCGACGGCGGCGACCTGCTGGTGCTGGCGGACCGCGACCCCCAATGGACGCGCTTCCGGTCGAGCGCGGGCGTCATCGAGGATGCGCTGCGCGCGGCCAGATGCCCGGTGCTCATCATTCGCCCGCCGCTGGCGGCCCCGGCTCTGCTGGAACAACACGCGCTGACGCTGGGCGTGCCCGCCGTCGCGCTGGACGGTGAGCTTCCCGTGCCCCGCTAGGCGTTCATTCGTGGGCGGGATCGCGTCGGGCGCTGGACCGGACAATCCGGCGCCCGATCTGGTTCGGGACATGGATTCGGGATATGGAAAGGAGCGCTCATCATGAAGCTGCGCGATGCGGCGGAGACGTTCCCGCACGCCGCGGGAGCCGGCGCCTGGGTGGCGCTCCGGGCGCGTCGGCGCGCGACAAAGCGTACTGTTCCCCCGTCCCCACGAGCGGGAGGCCAGCGGCGGCTAATCGCGTCCGCGTTCGCGGGCGGTGCCGCGCTGCTTGCGCTATGGGCGGCGCTGGCGTTGCTCGCGCGCGTGCGGCGCATGCCCATCCTGAGGGCCTATCCCCTGTATGGGTACGCGCTTCTGCATTACCTGCCCGTGGTCACGCGCACAGACCGCACCCGCTCGCGCCAGCCGATGGCGCTGGAAGTCGTCCCGCCACCGGCGTCGCCCGTGATCCAGCGGCGTGCAGTCGAGAGCGAAGCGGCACAGGCGGCGGAGCCGGCTCTTGCCGTTGCTCGATGATGTGGATTCGGTTATGCGGCGGTACGCGGTGGCGGGATCAGCTTCAGGATCGCGCTTATAGTTTGGCAGGAGGAAGAGCATGTACAAGCGGATAGTGGTGCCGCTGGATGGCTCCAAGGGTGCGGAACGGGCGCTTCCGCTCGCCGCGCGCCTGGCGCGCTGCACGGCAGGCACGTTGCTGCTGATGCGCGCCGTGCCTGCGCTGGGCGCGGACGGTCCCCATCTCGCCTCATCACTCGTCTCGCCCGCCGCGCGTCTGGCGGAGGATGCGGCCGCGTACCTCAACGATCTGGCGGCTCACCTCGGCCGGCACGGGATCGCGACAGAACAGGTGATACAGATAGGCGCGGCCGGCGAAGCGATCGTCGCGGCCGCCCGCGCCCATGACGCCGATAGCATCCTGCTCCGCAGCACCGGGCGCACCAGTCGGACCCGCTGGATGCTGGGCAGCGTCGCGCGCCAGGTGGTGCGCGACGCCCCCGTCCCCGTGCTGGTGGCACGCGAGGGTGGGCGTCCCCTGCCGCCCGCCAACCGCTACGACGAGCTGCCGCGCGGCAGCTTGCGCATGCTGGTCCCGCTCGACGGCTCATCGCTGGCCGAGGCCGCGCTCATCCCCGCGTTGCGGCTGGCCGAGGCGCTCGCCATCCCCGCGCAAGGCAACCTGCACCTGGCCCACGTCCTGCCCGCTTTCTCTGGATCGGCCGAAGCCGGCGCGGCGGATGCCGCGCGCTACCTGGACGAACTGACCGTCCGGCTGGAGGCGGAGAGGACGGCGCGGCCTGGCCCATCCATCACCTGGTCCGTGCTCTTCGACACAGATGTGCCGTTGGCGCTGGCGAATCTTGCCGAGCGCGGCGAAGAGCCGGGCGCGCCAGCAGCCCAAAGCTTCGACCTGATCGCGCTGGCGACGCACGGACAGGGCGGGCTTGAGCGCAAGCTCCTCGGCGGCGTCGCCGAGCAACTGCTGAATCACACTCGGCTGCCGGTGCTCGTCGTCCGCCCACGCTCCCGCGCGACCCTGGACGCCCCAATCGGCGCCGGAGCGAGCACGACCAATGAAAGCGACAATGGACGCGACCGCGTGCTGCTCGCCTCGCTGGAATCCTTCCCAGCCAGCGACGCCCCCTCCTGGCTGCCCCATCGGCTGTAGATGGCGGCTCGCCACCGCCTGCCTGCGCCACCGTGAAGATGGCGCTTCGTGCGTTGTACACTGCCGCGCGCATCTCAGAGCGCCAAGTCTGCCAGCGCCAGCCATCGAAGGCTGTCAAGCGGTTCTATGAGGAAGTCTATCGAGCACTGCTGGATGGATGCGCGGAACTCCGGCGAGTGGCCTAGCAACGGCCAACCGAGCTTGAGCGCGTGTAGTGTCCAGCGCCCCTCGCGCTCATCGACATAGAGGCTGTACATCGCTTCCGCCTCGCTCATCAGCGTGCCGCCAGCACAGTCGCGCCGTGGCCACGGCGCGCAGGGGTATATCTTCTCCAGGATACATAGCAGCGGGCGTTTGCCCAAGTGTAGCAGTTGCCGTATCCAGGCATCCTTCTGCGTGGTGCCGGGGTACTTGCTCTCGGGACGTGCATACGCGACATGCCGCCCCAATCTCGCTGCTGGGTCTTGCGTGCGCCCGATATAGCGAATCGCCCCTTTCGGCGCATGGAGACCATAGATATACTGCGGCTTCCAAAGATTGGTGGCGGGCAGCGCGCCGTCCCCGCGCGCCAATCTCCTCGACACATCTTCTGGGCGCACCGACTGGTACTCCTTTCCCTCATTTCTCTTCATTGTACAGCAGGCTGGCATCGCGGAACTGAGGCGTACTGGCCAAGGTCGTGGCACTCAAAGTGGGCCAAGTAGCGACTCATCACCGCGACGCTGCTACGGCCCATAAGCATCGGGGCGAGGGGCAGCGGCGCAACTGCTGCGTGCCGAAGCGATATTCGCGATTGAGCAGGCCATAGGCACGAAAGTGGCCGAGTAGGCATGGAGATCGCGATCGCTGATCCAGCTACATCGCCTCCGCCATCCCCACCAGCGCCTCCCCCAGCCGCCGCAGCGCCGCGCGTAGCTCCGGCGGCTGGCGCACATGCACTGGACACCCCAACCCGGCCAGGAAGCGCGCCGTATGCTCCAGATCGTCGTCATATGCGCGCAGCACCACCCCCTCCGGCGTCTCCTCCAGCGTGGCGAAATCCGGCGGCACCGCGAAGTACACCCGCTCCAGCGTCGTCTCCAGCAGCACCTCCACCAGCCAGCGCGCCGGAATCGCCGCGAACGACGCGACGGCGTAGGCGAGCGGATCGAAATCGGCCGGCGGCTTGAATCGCTCCTCCGTCGGCGCGGCGGCCAGCACGCGGTCCAACCGGAAGACGCGCACCGCGCGGCGCAGGTGGCAGTGCCCCACCACGTACCAGCGCCCCGCGCGATACACCAGCCCATACGGATCTAACGTGCGCTCGGACTCCTCCCCCTCGCGCCGCCCGTAGCGCATCCGCATACGCTGTCCGTTGTGCGCTGCCGCGCTGAAGAGCGGCACCCAATCCCCCCTTGGCGCGCGCACCCCCTCGCGCGGCGCCACATCCAGCGCTACCGTCTCGCGCAGCGCCCGCACGCGCTCGCGCAGCATCAGCGGCAGCACGCGCTCGATCTTCGCCAGCGCCCCGTCCACCGCCGGCGCCGCCCCGCCCAGGCCAAGCCCCTGCGCCGCCAGCAACCCCAGCGTCACCGCCAGCGCCTCATCGTCCGTTAGCATCAGCGGCGGCAGCTTGAAGCCGGGGCGCAGCCGGTAGCCGCCGTAGCGCCCGCGCGTCGCCTCCACCGGGATGCCCAGGTCTTGCAGCATCATCACGTAGCGGCGCACACTGCGCGGCTCGACGGCCAGCCGCCGCGCCAGCTCCGCCGCCGTGATGCTCGCCCGCGCCTGCAACATCTCCAGCGCCGCCAGCAACCGAGTTGCCGGTGAATAGACCATCGCGCCCGCCTTCCTATTCGATCCTGTTCGACCAATTCTCAAACTCGTGAGCATATAGGACCGAACACGTCCACAATAGCGGTTACACTGTGATCAGTCAAGGCGTCGTGAGCCAGTTATCAGGAGGCGAGACCACCATGAGCGAGACTCTCACCCGCGCCCGCACGTTCCTCTTTACCCAGGGACGCGACATTGACCAGGCCCAGCTCACGCATCATTTCGAGGGCGCATCACCCGATGCGCTGCTCGGCACGCTGGCGCGCTACCAGAACCCCGACGGCGGCTTCACCCGCTTAGAGGTGGACATCCACGCGCCCGCCAGCAACCCCTTCGCCACCGAGATCGCGCTCCTGATCTGCGTCCAGGCCAGTGTGCCTGCCACAAGCGATCTGCTGGAGCGCATCGTCGCGCACCTGGAGCGCACGCAGACCGACGATGGAGACTGGCGCTTCGCGCCCGGCGTCTATGACCACGAGCTGGCGCCGTGGTTCCAGGGCTGGCAGTGGCCGAACCTGAATCCTGCCTGCACCACCGCCGGACTGCTCCGTGAGCTTGGCGCCGGCTCGCCGGAGCTGCACGCGCGCGTCGCACGCCTCTTCGCACGCCTCGCCAATCCAGACGACCTCGCCCGCGACGACTTCTACGCCGTCCGCCCCTATGCCTTCTACTTCCTGCCCGAATGGGAGCATCCCCAGCGCAAGCAATACCTTGCCGCCCTGCTGGATTGGCTGCTCCGCCAAGCGCCCAAGCCCGACGTAGACGGCAACCACTTCTTCGCCTACGTGCGCGGACCCCAGACGTGGACGGGCCAGCACATCCCGCGCGACATTCTGAACGATCGGCTGGATCGCCTGACGGCCGAGCAAGAGGCGGACGGCGGCTGGCCCTCGCCCTACTCTCCCGCCTGGCGCGGCTGGATCACCATCCAGAACCTGCTCACCCTGCGCGCGTTCGGCCGTGTGTAGCACAGGGATACGAGAGCGGCGGCCGCGTGGGTATGCACTATGCCAGCTCGTGCGTGCCGCCCATGACCAGAAGCGCCGGCACAGGGAGACAAGAGCCATGCCCGAACACGATTCCTCCGCCATCGTCACACACTTCTGGCGCCTGATGGACGCCGCCGACTTCGCGGGCGCCGCGACGCTGCTGGCCGACGAGTACACCTGCGACTGGCCGCAATCACGCGAGCGCATCCGCGGGCGGGAGAACTTCGTCGCTGTCAACGCGCACTATCCCGGCCGCTGGCGCATCGCCCTGCGCCGCCTCGTCGCGAGCGGCGGCGGTGTTTCTACCGAGGTCGTCATGACCAGCGGCGACGAGACCATCACCGCCGTTTCCTTCTTCGAGGTCCGCGATGAGAAGATCACGCGCGAGACCGACTACTGGCCTGAGCCGTACGACGCCCCGGCGTGGCGTGCCGCCTGGGTCGAGCCGATGGAGATGCGATAGAGATGGACACGCTGGACACATTGCACACCCGCCGCCTCGCCAACTGGCGCCAGACGCCGGAGACGCGCATCGCCGGACCCGACGACGCCATCCCGCTGATCGAGCGGCTCGGCCTCGTCACCCTCTACCCCGTCTCGCCGGAGCTGCCCAACCTCTTTTCCGCGTTCGTCGGCGACCCCGACACGCCCACCGACTCCAACTGGGACAGCCCCTCCGGCGAGGTCTACACGTGGCGCTGGACGCTCGGCCGCCGCGATGTGGGCTTCTACACCGCCATCGTGCGCAAGCGTCCCACCTGGGTGAGGTGGGATCTATTGCCCGCCGCCCTACGCCTCTTTGGCGAGCTGCGCACACCCGACGAGCTGTATGACACCGGTGTGATCTCCCAGCCCGCCTATCGTGTCGCACAGGCGCTCGAAGCCGCCGGTGGTCCGCTCAGCACCGGCGAGCTGCGCTGGCAGGCCGGCTTCCCCACCGGCAAAGAGCAGCGCGCCGCCTACCTCAAAGCCGTCGAAGAGCTGGATACGCGCCTGCTGCTCGCCAAAGTCTTCTCACCCGGCGATGAGGATATGCGCCATGCGCTCGTCTCCGCCCGCTATCCACAGCACATCGCCACCGCCGAGAAGCTGACCCGCGACGCCGCGCTCGACGCCTTCCTCGCCACGTACCTGCCTGGCGCCGCCTACACCCTGCCCGTACCCCTCGCCCGCCACCTCAAGCTG